>CAKUHX010000104.1 GCA_934659475.1 uncultured Oscillospiraceae bacterium | reverse complement strand
ATCCTTGCCCTCATAAAGCTTGTTATACTCGGCTACCGTAGTCAGAGAGTTCTGGTTGCCGGCCCAGCTGCGGCGGGCCACGCCGACCATGGTATCCCACGGCATGGACATTTTTAGGATCGTATCTACCCGCTCAGAACCGTCCAGCACCATGCCGAACCCTCCATTGATAGACTTGCCCACGCCAACGCCGCCGCCATTATGCAGGGCGACCAGGCTCATGCCCCGAGCTGCATTTCCGGCGTAGCACTGCACTGCCATATCGGCCATAACATTAGAGCCGTCCTTGATATTGGATGTCTCACGGAAGGGGGAGTCCGTTCCGCCGGTGTCGTGGTGATCCCGTCCCAGCATAACGGGGCCGATCTCTCCGTTGCGCACCATCTCGTTGAATTTCAGGGCGATGTTCATGCGGCCCATAGCATCCTGGTACAGGATACGGCACTGGGTCCCCACCACCAGTTTGTTCTTCTTAGCGTCCCGGCACCACACATAATTGTCATAGTCCTGATAGCGGCGGTTGTGCTGCAGGATATACTCCGCTGCCGCCGCATCCGTTTTATCCAGATCCTCGGGGTCACGGGACAGACAGCACCAGCGGAAGGGACCGTATCCAAAGTCAAACAGACAGGGACCGAGGATGTCCTCTACATAGGAGGGGAAAATAAAACCGTCCAGGTCATTCTCCCCGTTCTTGCAGATGGACTTGACACCCGAGTCATAAACCGCTTTCAGGAACGCGTTGCCATAATCAAAAAAGTAGGTGCCCCGCTCATGAAGGCGGCAGATCAGTTCGTAATGGTGTTGAAGGCTCTTGTCCACCAGTTTGGCAAAGCCTTCAGGGTCCTCATCCAGCATCCTGGTGCGCTGTTCAAAGGTCAGACCCTGGGGACAGTAGCCACCATCATAAGGCACATGGCAGGAGGTCTGGTCTGACAACAGATCCACCTTGACGTTATGTTCCAGCAGATACTCCAGCAGATCCACCACATTGCCGTGGTAGGCCACGGCGCACGGTTTTTTCTCCGCCGCGTGCTCCAGTGCGATGCTTACCGCCTCTGCCATGCTGTCGGTGCGATGGCTGACCCAGCCCTGCGTATAGCGGGTCTCAATGCGGGAGGCGTCCACCTCGGCGATGATGGCGGCTGCCCCTGCGATCTCTGCAGCTTTGCCCTGTGCGCCAGACATACCGCCCAAACCGGCAGTAACAAACAGGCGGCCAGCCAGGTTCCCGTCTTCAGGGATCCCGAGCTTCAGACGGCCTGCATTCAGCAGTGTATTGAAGGTACCGTGCACGATGCCCTGTGGGCCGATGTACATCCAGCCGCCGGCGGTCATCTGTCCGTAGTTGGCTACACCGATGGCCGCAGCCCGGTTAAAGTCCTTCTGGTCATCATACATTCCCACCATCAAGCCGTTGGTAATGATGCACCGCGGGGCCAGCTTGTGGCTGTGGAACAGCCCCAGGGGATGGCCGGACATGACCACCAGCGTCTGCTCGTCGGTCATGACCTCCAAATACTTTTTGATCAAGCGGTACTGCATCCAGTTCTGACACACCTGGCCGGTCTCGCCATAGGTGACCAATTCATAGGGATACAGAGCGATGTCAAAATCCAGATTGTTGTCGATCATCACCTGAAATGCCTTCGCCTCGGTGCAGTTGCCCTTATATTCGTCAATGGGCTTTCCATACAGCCTGCCCGCAGGGCGGAAGCGATAGCCGTAAATGCGGCCATGTTCCTCCAACTCCTGAGCAAACTCTTTTGCCATCTGCTCATGATGATCGGGATGAATGTAACGCAGGGCGTTCTTGATGGCCTGCCGTTTATCCGCTTCGGTCAAATGAGATTCCCGACGAGGTGCCCGGCGATACCCCTCCTCAAAGGCAGGGTACTCCGGTAATTCGTAGTCCAAATGTATGGTCATACATTTGTCCATATCCAGTTGCACAGGATCCATAGCGTTTCCTTTCCTTTCTTTCCCAAAAGGGTGTTGGCAAGATGCCCATTCCCTATCGGAATAATTGCTTTTTACATGTTGAATATTACCACAAATGTGTTATAATGAAAAGAACTTGATTTGTATATTAGCTATATAGGAAAGGTATAGAACTATGACATTTAAGCAATTAGAGTACTTCGCCGCCGTAGCCCAATCCAAAAGCATCTCCAAAGCTGCGGTCGATCTCCATGTGGCTCAGCCCCCTATCAGCCGTCAGCTCGCCCTGTTGGAGGACGAACTGGGCGTCTGCCTTTTTCTGCGCACAAATAAAGGCATCGAACTGACCGAGGCAGGACAGGTCTTGTCCGTACAGAGCAAGCAAGTCTTTCAAGATCTCCGCGCTATGGTAGAGACCGTTCGGGATGTCGACTCAGGTCTGCGCGGCTGCTTAAAGCTGGGCTCGATCTATTCCACCATCTCATTCGCACTGGACTTTCTGAAAGAATATCATGCCCAATACCCTCTGGTGGAGTATTACATCCGCATGGGGACTCCCAACGACTTACTTCAGGACTTGAGTCAAGGGAATCTGCATGTGGTCTTTCTGCGAGGCACCACCAACGATATCTCCGGTATTCGGGAGCGCATCCTCAGTGAAGAGTCGCTGGAGGTGATCATGACCAAAGAGTTGGATCCTGCCCCAGATTTGGACTATATCCCTATTGAACGGCTCAAGAATGTGCCCATGTGCCTGCTGCGCAGCGACGACCTGTGGAGCTACAACAACTACCTGATCAACGAATGTCAGCGCAATGGTTTCTCCCCCAATATCGTCTGTCAGTGCTACGACACCCCTATGGCTCTGCAAATGGTACAGTCCGGCTTCGGCATCAGCTATCTCCCTCCCGCACTGGTAAGGATCACAGGATTTACCTCGCTCTGCTCCAAACCCGTACAGGGACTGGTGGCTAAGTCCTATCCCACCATGATGTGGAATACCAGCATCCATTCCTCCGGCTGTGTCAAACGGTTTATTGAGATGTTTGGAAGTGAGACGCCCTGTACCGGAAAAGACTTCGGTCAAGTACCGTTTTCAGGCAGTGACCAATAATAAGAGAAGCCCCGGCCTCATGATCGAGGTCGGGGCCATTTTATGCAGTCTATGCAGTATCACCGCAACATTATGCGCTAAAAAAGTTGTTCAATTTTATAAGCATCCCCTCAAAGCTAACAATGCGTGACGCTTTTCGGTCATCCACGCGGCTTTTTGCTTTTGCGCCGATCAAGCCGATTTCCCCGAAAAACCTTATTTTTCAGGTTTTTCGCCGTTTTGGGCCTTTGAGGGCATCACGTCTCCAATGAACATCGCATCACCAAAGCTGAAGAAGCGGTATTTCTCCCTCACGGCTTCCTCATAGGCGGCGAGAACGTGCTCCCGCCCGGCCAGAGCGGACACCAGCATGATCAGGGTGGACTGGGGCAGATGGAAGTTGGTCACCAGTGCGTCCAGCACCTTGAAGCGGTAGCCGGGATAGATAAAGATATTGGTCCAGCCAGAGCGTTCCGTCATGGTGCCGTCCTCCGCCGCAAAGCTCTCGATAGTGCGGCAGGAGGTGGTGCCCACGCACACCACCCGGCCGCCGCTCCTCTTAGTCTCGTTGATGATCTCCGCTGTCTCCCGGCTGATCATACAGAACTCGGAGTGCATCTCATGGTCGGCAATGTCCTCCGCCTTTACCGGACGGAAAGTCCCGAGTCCCACATGGAGGGTAACGTAGCAGACCTTTACACCCATATCCCTGATTTGCTCCAGCAGTTCCGGGGTAAAATGCAGGCCGGCCGTCGGCGCGGCGGCAGATCCGTTCACCATGGAGTACACCGTCTGGTACCGCTCCTGAGCCTCCAGCTCCTCCTTGATATAGGGCGGCAGGGGCATCTTGCCCAAACGTTCCAGCACTTCTAAAAAGATACCCTTATGGTGGAAGCGCACCAGGCGCTTGCCGTCCTCGATCTCCGCCTCCACGGTGGCGGTCAGCTCGCCCTCGCCGAAGGACAGCTGGGCCCCCGTGCGCATCTTGCGCCCGGGCCGCACCAGACACTCCCATACGCTGTCCCCCTTGTCGGTGAGCAGCAGCACCTCACACACGCCGCCGCCGGGCAGCCGGTGTCCGAGCAGCCGGGCGGGCAGCACCCGGGAGTTGTTCAGCACCAGGCAGTCCCCAGGGCGCAGGAACTGGGGCAGCTCGTAGAAATGGTGGTGTCCAACGGCCCCGGTGTTCTTGTCCAGCGTCAACAGGCGGGATGAATCCCGCTTTTCCAGCGGATGCTGTGCGATCAGCTCCTCCGGCAGATAAAAATCAAAATCAGAAGTTTTCAAACATCATGCCCTCTTTATGCTCTCCTGATCCCGTTGCGCCACACAGTGCGCGCTTCTCCGGGATCAGTTCTTGTTATTGGGAGATCTGTCCCACGGATACTCCGGGATAATAGAACTCCACGATCTCATCGTAAGTAAATCCCTTCTGAGCCATGGCGTAAGCGCCATACTGGCTCATGCCCAGCTGGTGGCCCCAGCCGCCGCCGGTGATGGTGTAGCTGCTGCCGGACACGCTTACCGTGCCCCCCCTACCGACGCCCTCTCCTCCGCCGCCCACGGACACTTCGGCCACTGTACCGCCGCCGGAGATCAGATAGGGGCTTTCGTCCAGTGCGCTCACCGCGCCGCTGCCGGAGATCACATACAGCCCGTCCAGACTGCTCAGTGTCTGGCTGCCGTTGATGGTCAGTCCGCCGGAGTCATCGCCGCCCGAGGGGGACGCTCCGTTCACCGTAAAGCGGATGGACTTCAGATTGAACACGTTCCGGATACCGTTGGTGCCGCCGCTGGCCTTGATGGTGTTCCTATTGCCGTTCTTCCAGTATACCACCACCCGGATCACATTCCCCAGATCGGAGTATTCCAGCTCCAGATGATCCACGGAGGTCCCGGTGCCGAAGCCCTTGGACTGTAAGCGAGAGGTCAGCTCCGCCGCGGTATACTTCACCGTCCAGCCGGAGTTGGCGTTGATGCTGTCGGCCCCGCTCTCGTATGGGTCGATCACCCCACAGAGGTAGGGCGTCTTGGACAAGGCGCTGCCCCAGACATTGTAGATGCTCTCGCTGGCCCCGCCGTGGCTAGAGGAATAGTAGGCCGGGATGGGCTGCCCATTATACAGGGCGTACATGCCCGTGGTCTCCTCCACCGCCCGGTCGGTGACTCCATTGGCCTGATAACTCTTCCGGTTTGTGCCCACGCCGTGGTACGCCTGACAGCAGGCGGTGGCACACACGTCGATGTGATAGGCCCGGTGTTTGCTCTCTCCGATATTCACCTTTGCATAGCTGCGGGCACACACCGCCTGGGTCTTCAGGGCCTCCAGGGGCCAGGCATTGTTCATCTCATAGGGGATGACCCCCTTGATGTAGCTCTCCAGATCCAGCACATTGACCACGGTCAGGTCGCCGCCATCGATGCGCTCGTAGCGGAAACCGCCGCCGTATTTGTATCCTTTGCACCAGGTACGCACTGTCTCGGCCCCAGTCACGTCGGGCAGTATCCCCAGGGGGCGCTCCGCCCCCCCGTCGTGCTGATACAGCACCGTGCTGGTGCCCGTGGCGATCACAGTGACAGCGTATGAGCTGGTGCCCACGATGCTGCCCTCCCCCAGGCTGTCAAGGGCCTCCTGGGCCTTCTCCTTAGACACATAGGCGCCGTAACGCACCTGATATTCCCCGTCGATCCAGGCCACAAAGCCGCCGGCCCCCTCCGCCGCAGCACTGGCCCCGTCAAAGTCGTCATACGCTCCGGGCAGCCGGATGTGGTAACAGCCGATGGCCGTGCCGCCGTTGTCAGAGGTCTCGTACACATAGGCCCCGGTGGACCGGTCGTAGTAATACCAAACGTTCTGGGCCTTCAGCACCGTGACCTCGGTGGTCTTCTCGCCGGTGCGGGCCGCCTCTACAAAGTCCAGATCACCGTCATAATAGCCAAAGCGATAGCCGGCCCCATACCCGGTGTTGTTCTGTAAATTGCTGCCCACCATGGCGGTGCTGCCGAAAAACAGGCCCACCCGCACCATCTCCTGCTTCCCGCCGGGGGCAGCGCAGGCGTCCCCGGGCAGCGCCAGCGCAAGGATCAGGATAAAAG
>CAKUHX010000103.1 GCA_934659475.1 uncultured Oscillospiraceae bacterium | reverse complement strand
TGGTAGTACTGTCCTTGTATGCAGAGGTAGTGTCAAGGTGGTATTATAGAGTAGAAATAGAGTAGAAAATTTTCCTGAAAAGAGTTAAGAGAAATATGTTGTTTGGTTGTTTAATAGGTGAAAAGGATGAAACCGGAAACAACTTCGGAAAGGAGTAACACAATGGATAACGGTGCAAGTAGCTACCGCCGTTTCCTTGAAGGTGATGACAGCGGAATTGTTGAGATAATCAGAGATTATAAGGATGGACTCATCCTTTTTCTGAACCGATATGTGAACAACATACACACGGCTGAAGAATTAGCAGAGGATACATTTTTTAGAATTGTTACCAGAAAGCCTCGGTTTGTAGCAAAGTACTCTTTCAAAACATGGCTATATACCATTGGAAGAAATATCGCCATCAATCATGTAAAGCATTTTGGAAAAGTTGCAAGTATTCCCTTTGAGGATCTGGAAAGCATACGAAGTGATGAAGGTGCTTTGGAGCAGTCCTACATTAGGGAAGAGCAGAAAATTATGCTGCATAAGGTGCTTTCAAAAATCAAGTATGATTACAGCCAAGTCCTATATCTGAAATTCTTTGAGGATTTGACCAATGAACAAATTGCAGTGGTAATGAAAAAGACCAAGCGCCAAATTGAAAATCTCATATATCAAGCAAAGCAATCGTTGAAATCAGAACTTGACAAGGAGGGCTTTCAATATGAAGGACTATAACGAAATGGCCGAAAGCGTATTTGAGCGCAGAGATAAGTACAATGTCGAAAGGAGAATGGCAAAGAATAAGTTCAAGAAGGGCATGACTGGTGCAGTATGCTGCTGTCTGGTAGCATTGTTGGTAGCGGGAGTATTTAGCGGTAATCAGATTACTACCAATGACACTCCTAATATCGGAATTGAAGATTACAATGAAAACAAATTGGAAGCAGGCAAGGAAAAAGTGGGTAACGAGCAGGTTAACAACAATACTCAGACTGTTGAGGATATTCCTGCCGATAAAAACGGAAGTTATAGCGAGAGCGTTAATAGCAACGATTTGGCAGAAGGAACCAAAGCATTCTTCGGTGGCTCTTATACAGACACCATCGGAAAATTTGTTGTGGTGCTGACTGTTGATACAGCAGAAAACCGCACTGCTATCTGCAAAGAACTTGGTGTAAGTGAAAGCACTACGGTTTTTGAAGTTGGCACATATACTCTTGAATACCTTACTGAATTGCAAAGTAAAATTAGTTCTGCAATGACAAACAAGGAACTTCCTTTTGTAACCTCTTCTGGTGTATATGAAACTATTAACAGAATTAAGGTCAGAGTAACAACTGACAATGAAGCTGACTTGGCAAAGGTACTCGCTCTTGACACCATCGGCGGTGCTATTGTGATTGAACGCTCGACGGGTGCAATCACGAAAGATTTAGCAATTGCAGAATAACGCAGCCTAAATTAGAGGCTCCCATCCATCCCGGTGGGAGCCTCTTTTTATGTCTACTAATGAATAAATCTACATCAGCCAACCTTAACCTATACTTTAGGAACACAAAGGGGAATTGGGAGTTTCTTTTTCAGCGGTATACAACGTGAACACCATCTCTGGTGTGCAGATCGTCCAGAACACCCTTCAGACGGCTGATGGGGATCTCCAGATCCTTTGAGACCCTGTCCATGCCCAGAACCTCAATAGTGGTCTGATCCGGAAATTCAAACCAGTGGTGAAGGGAATCCCACAGAGCGTCCATGTTCCGGCCATAGTAGTCAGGCAGGGGAAGTACCTCTTCCAAATGGTCGTGGAGCTCGTAAAGGCTGTGGACCCGATCAAGGTCAATGGTATAGGTCGTCATAGTCATCCTCCCAATATATTTCAGAAAAGGTCAAGTAGTGGTCATAGGTCACGAACATAAGACCATCATTTGAAAAAACAATGCGCCGTTTATTACGGTAACCACCAGAGTAGTCAAAATCGGCTTCATACCAAATTCGACCAAGTGGATCAGGAAGCCGACCGTCTCTATTTTCATAAATATCTCCCCCGATAACTGCCCCGGGGGCAATCTGATCTAAATTACCTTTTCAGGGTCGCCAACCCCGTAAATATGCTTCATTTTGTGATATATAATATTCGGGAAGAAAACCATAAACAAATATAAAATGATCTATTCCGTTTTTCCCGTCTTCTGTTGCAGTTCCCGCAGGGAATGCAATGACAGGGATAACTTGGCATCTGCAATTTGGGTGAACAGGGGGCCAAACTATAGTTGGATCATTCGGAGACAAAATGTGTCCTTGTAAACCGGCGCAGTAGCTGCATGTGTTTCTGGTTACTATACACGACCACTGCACCCAATTTCTGCTGGAAGTAGAATATTGAGTTTTAGTAATTGGAATATCGCCAATATCAAAATAAGTATACCGCTTGATAATATCCATGTCAAACCTCCTTTATTATTCTTAAAAATGAAAGAAAGGTTGCATGAAGAAGTACAACTTTTGAAATTTAAGTATTTTCTACTAAAAAGAAAAAGTGTGATCAAAAAATCCTTCCCTATTTCCCGGGGATAGGTTATAATATACGATCGGATACCAACAGGCGGGACAAGCCGCCTGTTTTCAGCGGGGAGGGCTGCTTTTTGGATCGGTGGAGCGCGCTGGCGGGCAACCGCCGGCTGAAGGAGCAGCTCTCCTCTCAGGAGGAGGGCCGGGGTCTGTCCCACGCCTATATCCTGTGCGGCCCCGCCGGCAGCGGGCGGCACACCCTGGCCCGGCTGCTGGCGGCGGCGCTGGTGTGCTCCGGGCCGGAGGGGCGGCGCCCCTGCGGCGTGTGTCCCCACTGCAAAAAGGCCGCCGCAGGCATCCACCCGGACATCACTCTGGTGACCGGCCCGGGGGAGGGCAAGCCCATCACCGTGGATCAGGTCCGCGCGGTCCGGGCTGACGCCTATGTCCGCCCCAACGAGGCCCAGCGGAAGGTGTATATCCTGGAGCACGCCCAGCAGATGAACGCCTCCGCCCAGAACGCCATGCTCAAGCTGCTGGAGGAGGGCCCGGCCTATGCCGCCTTCCTGCTGATCGCCGACAACGGCGGCGGGCTGCTGCAGACGGTGCGCTCCCGGTGCGAGCAGCTGGATCTGGCCCCTTTGGCTCCGGCGGAGTGCCTGACCCAGCTGAAAAAGCTGTTCCCCGGCAGGGCGGAGGACGAGCTGAAAAAGGCCGCCCTGGACTGTCAGGGGGTGCTGGGCCGGGCCATAGAGGACCTGAAGGGCGGCGACAGCCAGCTGGAGCAAAGCGCCCTGCTGCTGGCCGACGCCCTGGAGGGCGGCGGCGAGTGGCAGCTGTTTCAGGCGTCCATGGCCCTGGAGAAGGCCCCCAAGGACGGGGTAGTCCCCCTGCTGGAGCGCACCCGGGCTGTGGTGGCCGACCGCATCGCCGGGGCACAGGACAAGAAGCGCCTTTTGAAGGCGGCCGGGCTGCTGGAGCAGCTGCGTCAGGCCGCCGCCCTGAACGCCAACCCCGGCCAGCTGGCCGGCTGGCTGTGCGCGGGGATGTTTCAGGACAAATAAAGACTGGAAGAACGTAAAGGAGTTCGTATGGCAGAGATCATCGGCGTCCGCTTCAAAAGCGGCGGAAAGCAATACTATTTCGATCCCCAGGGCCTGACGGTGGCCGAGGGCGCGGGAGTCATCGTGGACACCTCCCGGGGGGTGGAGTACGGCTGGTGCGCCCAGAGCAATACCCAGATCCCCGACGAGCAGGTGGTGCAGCCCCTGCGCCCCGTGCTGCGGCTGGCCACGGCGGAGGACGACCGCACTCTGGAGAAAAACAAGGAGAAGGAGAAGAAGGCCTTCCAGATCTGTCAGGAGAAGATCGCGGAGCACGGGCTGGACATGAAGCTGGTGGAGGCGGAGTACTCCTTCGAGGGGAACAAGGCCCTGTTCTTCTTCACCAGCGACGGGCGGGTGGACTTCCGCGCCCTGGTGAAGGATCTGGCCGGCACCATCCACGCCCGCATCGAGCTGCGGCAGATCGGCGTGCGGGACGAGGCGAAGATGCTGGGCGGCCTGGGCATCTGCGGCCGGCCCCTGTGCTGCGCCCAGTTCCTGGACGAGTTCCAGCCCGTGTCCATCAAGATGGCCAAGACCCAGAACCTCAGTCTGAATCCCACCAAGATCTCCGGCACCTGCGGGCGGCTGATGTGCTGCCTGAAATATGAGCAGGAGGCCTATGAGGATCTGGTGCGCCGCGCCCCCAAGCAGGAGTCCTTTGTAGAGACCCCCGACGGCGCGGGCACCGTGTCCAGCGTGAACCTGCTGCGCCAGACCTGTCAGGTGCGGCTGGAGTCCGACCCCGACAGCCCCAAGTGTTACCACAACTGCGAGCTGTGCGTGGTGCGCAGCGGCAAGGGCAAGCGGCCCGAGGGCTATGTGCAGCCCCCCCTGTCGGAGCTGGCCCGTCTCCGCCGGCAGGAGGAGACTGACGCCCCCACCCCGGAGGACAGCCTGTCCGCCGCCCTGGCGGCCTATGAGAGCCGCGTCCCCGGGGAGCAGTCCGCCCCCGCCCCCGCCCCTGACCAGGGGGAGGGGGAGCGCCGCCGGAGAAGAAGGCGCAGCGGCCGCTCCCACGGCGAGGGGCGGCCCCAGGAGGGGGAGAGCCGCCAGAGCGAGGGCGCCCGCCCTCCCCGTCCCCCCAGACCGCCCAAGCCGGAGCAGGAGGGGGAGCGTCCCCCCCGCCCCGAGGGCGAGGGGGAGCACAGACCCCGCCGCCGCCGCAGACGGGGCGGAGGGGGCCGGCGTCCGGAGGGGGCCGGCGGGCAGGAGTGAGCCCGCTTCCGGACCACTGACCGCGGAATACCGGCCCCGGACGTGAACGCGTTCGGGGCCGTGTTTTTGAATGTGGGGCGGATGTCCCCATCCGCCTGTGGATCCATTCCCCCCCTCCCCCGCACTTTCACTTCAAGAACAGGAGATCGATCTGATGGAGACTGTACTGAATGCATTTTCCGCCTGCTTTGTGCTGCTGCTGATCATGGCCGTGGGCTATTTCATGGGCCGCAAGGGCTGGATGGGGCCGCCGGAGAAGGTGTTCCTGAGCAAATACATCATGTCCGTTGCCGTGCCCTGTCTGTGCATCCGGGGGCTGGTGACCAATCTGGACCATCAGGGGCTGATCCAGGCCGGCCCCATGCTGCTGTCCGTCGCGCTGGGGGTGGGGATCAATCTGGCGCTGGCCGCCGTGCTGCTGCCCCTGCTGAAGCTGCCCCGAAAGCAGAGGGGCGTGTTTCTGGCTATGTGCACCTTCTCCAACACCCTGTTCATCGGCCTTCCCGTGTGCCAGCAGCTGTTCGGCGATGTGTGCGTGCCCCATGTGATGGTCTACTATCTGGCCAACACTACTCTGCTGCAGATGGTGGGGGTCACCATGATCGCCCACTTCGGCCAGGGGGAGGGCCATAAGGTGACGGCGGCCGGCTTTTTGAAGAGCTTTTTCGGCAAGCCCCCCATCGTGGCGGTGATCGTGGCGATCCTTATGGTGCTGCTGGACATCCCCCTGCCCGCCACGGCGGATCGGTTCATGGGCTATCTGGCCAACTCCGTGTCCCCCATGGCCCTGATCTACTGTGGCTATGTGGTGTATGAGATCGGCCTGAAAAACCTGCGGCTGATGCGCGGCCTGCCCACCATGCTGGCGATCCGGCTGGTGGCGGCGCCGGCCATCTGTCTGGTGCTGTGCCATGTGTTCGGCATCCAGGGGCTGGCCCGCAGCGTCTTTACGGTGGAGGCCGGCCTGCCCGTGGTCAGCCAGACCCCCGTCATGGCCGGGGCCTATGGGGCCGACGACCGCTATGCCGCCATCGGGGCCACCCTGTCCACTGTGGGGTGCGTGATCACGATCCCGGTCTTGATGGTGGTATTGGGATAAAATTAAAGATCCCACCCTCCCACCCCTTTTAGATGTGTGGGGGCTGCGCCCCACGCCCCCTCGTCCTCACAAGCTTCATATGCCCCAGGGCAGCTTCTCTTGCCCCTGCGGGGCAATTCACCTTCTCTCTCACTTCCGCCGGGACGGCGAAAGCTCGCTCATTCCGCTGTTCGTCCTCTCCCATTTGAACCCACTTCGTTGGGCTTCAAATGGGTTCCCGGG
>CAKUHX010000102.1 GCA_934659475.1 uncultured Oscillospiraceae bacterium | reverse complement strand
CCTCCCGAGTGGAGGCGATGCGCTCCTGAAGGGCGCCCATCTCGTTGGCCAGAGTGGGCTGATAGCCCACGGCGGAGGGCATGCGCCCCAGCAGAGCGGACACCTCGCTGCCCGCCTGAACAAAACGGAAGATGTTGTCGATGAACAGCAGAACATCCTTGTGCTCCTGGTCCCGGAAATACTCAGCCATGGTCAGACCGGACAGCGCCACGCGCATACGCACGCCGGGGGACTCGTTCATCTGGCCAAAGACCAGGGCGGTCTTGTCGAACACGCCGCTCTCCTTCATCTCGTTCCAGAGGTCGTTGCCCTCGCGGCTGCGCTCGCCCACGCCGGTGAAGATGGAGTAGCCGCCATGCTCCATGGCCACATTGTGGATCAGCTCCTGGATCAGCACGGTCTTGCCCACGCCTGCGCCGCCGAACAGACCGATCTTGCCCCCCTTGGGGTAGGGCTCGATCAGGTCGATGACCTTGATGCCCGTCTCCAGGATCTCGGCGGTGGGGCGCTGGTCGGCAAAGGCGGGGGGCTTGCGGTGGATCTCCCACCGGGGGGTGTCCGCGGAAATGGGGGCCTCCCCGTCGATGGTGTCCCCCAGCACGTTGAACAGGCGGCCCAGCGTGGCCTTGCCCACGGGCACGGTGATGCCGTGTCCGGCGGCGGTGACCTCCATGCCCCGGCGCAGCCCCTCGCTGCCCGACATCATCACGCAGCGGACCACCCGGCCCTCCAGATGCTGCTCCACCTCCATGGTCAGGGGCCTGCCGTCCAGCTGGACGGTAAGGGCCTCGTTGATACAGGGCAGGGGGCCCTGGGAAAACTCCACGTCGATCACAGGGCCGGAGACCCCGGTAACGATCCCATGGTTCATGTGATCTCACCCTCCTTTTCGGTACGCTTTTTCTGCCGTGCCCGGGCGCGGGCCCCGGCGGAGACCTCGGTGATCTCCTGGGTGATGGCGGCCTGGCGGGCGCGGTTATACTCCAGGGACAGCTGATCCAGCAGCTCCTGGGCGTTTCGGTCGGCCGAGTCCATGGCCGCCATGCGGGCGCTCTGCTCGCTGCAGAAGCTGTCCACCAGGGCGCTGTAGATAAAGCCGGACACATAGCTGCCCACCACATGGTCCAGCACCTGGGACACGGTGGGGGAGAACTCGAAGGGCCGCAGTACAGCCCGCTCCGCGTCCGGAGTGCCAAACTGGTGGCGGTGCAGGGGCAGCAGCCGGGTCTCCTTGACGGACTCCTCCAAGCCGTTCTTCAGATCGGTATAGATGACGATGATCTTGCTCAGCCGCCCGGTGTCATAGCCCTCCAGCAGGACGGAGCTGATCTCGCGGGCGCGGTGGAGGGTGGGGTTCTGGGCGGTGTAGAGGAAGCTGCTCTTGATGGGGATGTGCTTCTGCTGGAACCAGCGGCGGCCGTATTCCCCGACCACATACAGCTTTACATCCGGGTGCTGCTCCATCATGGCCTGGGCCCGGCGGATGACGTTCTGGTTGTACGCCCCGGCAAGGCCCTTGTCGGCGGTGATCACTAGCAGGCCGTAGGTGCCCTGATCCAGGTCGGCGGCGTCCTCCGGGGAGAAGTAGCGGCTCTCCACGCTCTCGTCCACGCGGAAGATGCGCTTGATCTCCGTGCGCAGGGCGTTGAAATAGGGGCGGGTGCGCTCCAACTCCTCTTTGGCCCGGCGCAGCTTGGCCTGAGAGATCAGATACATGGCGTGGGTGATCTTCTGCGTTTCCCGCACGCTGGCGATGCGGCGGCGGATCTCGCTGGTGCTTGCCATCAGATCACCGCCCGCTGCTGCTCTGGAACCGCTCCAGAGCCTGTCCGGCCTGCTCCAGGATCTGCGTCCGGTCGTCCTGCGTCAGGGCCAGCCCCTGCTCCAGACGGTCCATCAGGGGGGCGCACTGCTGCGCGAAGGCGGCCAGCAGGGCCTTTTGGAAGGGCGCGATCTGCTCCAGAGGCAGCTTTTGATAGAGGTGGGCCGTGGCGCACACCAGGGTGACGATCTGCTGGGCCTGGCTCATGGGGCTGCCGCGGCCCTGGCGGAGGATCTGCATCAGGCTCTGGCCATATTGCAGCTGGCTGCGGGTCTCCTCGTCCAGGTCGCTGGAGAACTGGGTGAACACCGCCATCTCCCGGTACTGGGCCAGATCCAGCCGCAGGGAGCCCACGGCGCTCTTCATGGCCTTTGTCTGGGCCGCGCCGCCCACACGGGAGACGGACAGGCCCACATTGACGGCGGGGCGCTGGCCGGAGAAGAACAGGCTGCTCTCCAGAAACAGCTGGCCGTCGGTGATGGAGATGATGTTGGTGGGGATATAGGCGGACACGTCCCCGGCCTGAGTCTCTACGATGGGCAGGGCGGTCATGCTGCCGCCGCCCCGGGCGGCGCTCAGGCGGGCGGAGCGCTCCAGCAGGCGGGAGTGGAGGTAGAAAACATCGCCGGGGTAGGCCTCGCGCCCCGGAGAGCGGCCCAGCAGCAGGCTGAGGGCCCGGTAGGCGATGGCGTGCTTGGACAGGTCGTCGTAGACGATGAGCACATCCTGGCCACGGTCCATGAAGTATTCGCCCATGGCGGCTCCGGAGTAGGGGGCGATGTACTGCATAGAGGCGGCCTCGCCCGCGCCGGCGCACACCACGATGGTGTAGTCCATGGCGCCGCCCCGGCGCAGCTGCTCGGTGATCTGGGCAACAGAGCTGACCTTCTGCCCGATGGCCACATAGATGCACACCATGTGCTTGCCCTTCTGGTTCAGGATGGTGTCGATGGCGATGGAGGTCTTGCCCGTCTGCCGGTCGCCGATGATCAGCTCACGCTGGCCCCGGCCGATGGGGAACATGGAGTCGATAGTCAGGATGCCGGTCTCCATGGGGGTATCCACCGGCTGGCGGTCCACGATGCCGGGAGCGGGGGACTCGATGGGGGCGTAGCCCTGGGGAGTGACGGGACCCTTGCCGTCTACCGGGACGCCCAGGGCGTTGATGACCCGGCCCAGAAAGCCCTCGCCCACGGGCAGACCGGCGGTCCTGCCTGTGCAGTACACGGCGCTGCCTTCGCTCACCGAGGACTCATCATCGAACAGGATGCAGTCGATCTGATCCTGACTCAGGTTCTGGACCATGCCCCGCACGCCGTTTTCAAACAGCAGCACCTCGCCGTAAGAGGCGCCGGGCAGGCCGCTGACCGAAGCGATGCCGTCGGCCACAGCCAGCACCCGGCCCGCCTGACGGGCCTGGATCTGGGGCTGCCACTGGTCCACGGCCTCACGGATCAGGGGGATGACGGAGCCCGCCCCGGTGGGCAGGGCGGACAGCTGCTGCTTCAGCTGCTCCAGCCGCCCCTGGGCGGTCCAGTCGATGGTCTCGTCCCCCAGTTTGATGAGGAAGCCGGAGGAGATGCTCCGGTCCTCCTGCCAGGTCAGGACCACTGGGCGGCCGTACCGCCGGGACAGCACCTGCTCCATGGCCTGCTTCTGCTCCCCGGTGGGGGGACAGGGACTGAGCAGCAGGGCGGGATCAGGCGTGTTGTTCATGGTGGCTCTCCTCTCCGGCGGCGGCCAGGAATGTGTCATAGGCCTGGCCGGTCTGCCGGTCAGCCAGCTTATCCATGGCGCTCTCCACAAGGGACACGGCGTCCCGGTTGGCCTGGGCCAGGATGCGCTTGCCCTCCTGCTCCGCCTGGGCCCGGGCATCGGACAGGAGCTTGTCGGCCTGCTGCCGGGCGGCCTGCTGCTGCTGCTGGGCATAGAGGGCGGCCTGCTTTTCAGCGGAGGAGCGCTTCTCGGCCAGCTCCTTATCCAGCTGGGCCAGACTCTCCTCCGCCTGGGTCTTCAGCTGCTGAGCCTCGTCCCGGGCCTGCCGGGCCTGGGCATCCATCTGCTCGTAGGTCTGCTTCCGCTTGTCCATAAAGTCTTTCACCGGCTTGAACAGCAGCAGGTACAGCCCGCCGGTGAGAATGGAGAAGTTGAAGAAGTGCAGCAGGATCTGCTGCCAGTCGATGTTCAGCGGGATGTTCATACGCTCATCTCCTTACAGCACGAAGATGATCAGGATCACGGCCAGCAGCGCGTAAATGATGGCCGTCTCAATAAAGACCAGACCCAGCATCATGGTGGTGCGGATCTTGCCCTCGGCCTCCGGCTGGCGGGAGATGCTGTCGGCGGACTTGGCCACGGCGATGCCCATGGCCAGCGCGCCGCCGGCGGCGGCGATGCCGATGGCGATGCCGCTGGCCATGGCCTTGCCGGAGGTGGTGGTGTCAACGGCGGCGGTCTGGGCGGTCTCGGTCTGGGCGGTCTCGGTCTGGGCGGCGGCATCGGGGCCGTCGGCAAAGGCGGGCAGAGCGCAGAACGCAGCGGCCAGCACCAGCAGGGCACAGGCCGCCAGACGGGCGGTGAACTTTTTAGCAGACAGTTTCATATGGGTGTTCCTCCTATCGATCAAGCAGTTTGGGTGGCAGAAGTTTTTTTAGAGACTTTTTTCGGATGGGGCGCGGACACCTCGCCGTAAAACAGGGAGGTGAGCATAGTCAGCACATAGGCCTGGATCAGGGCGTGCAGCAGGGTGAACAGCACGCCTACGATCACAGGCAGGACAAAGCTCAGCGCGATATAGTGGTAGACCAGCTCGGTGACCAGCAGGCCGCTGAGCAGGGCGCCAAAGAGCCGGAAACTCATGGACAGGGGCAGGGAGAAATCCTTCAGAGTCATCCCAACGCCCCGCAGGCCGTTGCCCGCGATGCCGCCGGACAGGATCACCAGATAGGACAGCACCCCCAGGGAGATGGCGGCGTTCACATCGGACAGGGGGGCGGGCAGAGCCACTGACGCCCCCGTGACCGCCACGGCCTGAAAGCCGAACAGCTCGAACAGGGTGCCTACAAAGATGTACACGCCTGCGGAGAAGATATACGCCCCCAGAAATTTGTTCCGGTGGGGGCTGTTTCCCCGGGCCAGACCGTCGAAGGTGCCCACCAGGGTCTCCAGCAGCAGCTGAAAGCGCCCGGGGACCAGCGTGAAGCGGGGGATGACCAGCAGACGGATCAGCGCCGCCGCCAGCAGCAGTGTGCCCGACACCGCCATGGCGGAGATGAAGGCGGGGTTTACATCCTTCAGTCCGAACAGGTCGATGCGGCCCTCGCTGTGCAGCACCGCGTCCCTCATGGCGGGCTGGATCGCCTCGCCGCCGCCGGAGGCGGGGACCAGCAGCGCCCCGGCCAGCAGAGCGAGGGTGATCAGCCCCCAGCAGAGGAGAAACTTCTTCTTATCCATGTCAATATCGCCCTCCAAACCCGGAAAGACTGCACAAAGACGTAAAATTTCAGGCTCTTAAATGAGATCTGAAAGCATCCGCCTTTGCAGGAGTTCCTTCATTTATTCATTTTACGTGGGGAGTATAGCACCGCCGAACGGGAAAAGCAAATGCAATTCCAACAAATTAACAGTATATTAACAAAAATATTTTGTGATTTACGGAAAATTCCAGCTGGAAAAATTGTGCAAAACAGCAAGGGCGCCGCCCCAGGCGGCACCCTTGCTGAAGAGTGAGACGTTAATGGCTGTCGGGCCGGCTCATCAGGCCCAGCTGGTAGAAGGCCACAGCGCTGGCGGCGGCTACGTTCAGGGAGTCCACCCCGTGGGACATGGGGATGCGCACGGTGTAGTCGCACCGGGCGATGGTGCCGTCGGCCAGACCGTCCCCCTCGGTGCCCAGCACCACGGCCAGCTTCTCCTCCGCCGCGAGCCGGGGATCGTTCAGGGACAGGGAGTCCTCCCGCAGGGCCATAGCCGCGGCCTTAAAGCTGTGCTCCCGCAGCAGCTCCGTCCAGTCCCCCTGGGGCAGATAGGCCCAGGGCACCTGGAACACGCAGCCCATGCTCACCCGGCTGGCCCGGCGGTAGAGGGGGTCGCTGCCCGCCTGGGTCAGCAGGACAGCGTCCATGCCCAGGGCGGCGGCGGAGCGGAAGATGGCCCCTACATTGGTGGGATTCATCACGTTTTCCAGCACGGCGATGCGCCGGGCCCGGCGGCACAGCTCCGCCGCCGGGGGCTGCTGGGGCCGCAGCATGGCGCACAGCATCCCCCGGGTCAGGTGGAAGCCGGTCAGTCGGGTCAGCACGCTGTCGTCGGCAGTGTAGACGGGGACGTCCCCGGG
>CAKUHX010000101.1 GCA_934659475.1 uncultured Oscillospiraceae bacterium | reverse complement strand
ATGACGGATCAAAGCCTTATTCCGCCACCTGCGGGTGGCGGAACTCCCTGCGGGAGGGCTTTTTTGACAAGCTGAAGCCCCCGTCCCAACAGGGACGGGGGCTTGTTTTTCAAATAAGTCGGTAGCTCTTTGCCAGCTTTTCAAACACCGGCAGGGAGCGCTCCAGCATGTCCCTGGACACGCAGTAGGCCAGGCGCACATAGCCGGGGCACTCGAAGTCGTCCCCGGGCACCATCAGCAGGTCATATTCCATGGCCCGCTGGCAGAAGGCCCGGGCGTCGGGCTCCGGTGACTGGACGAAGAGGTAGAAGGCCCCGTCGGGATGGACGCACCGGAAGCCCAGCTTCTGCAGGCCGCTGTAGATCAGGTCCCGGTTGGCCTCGTAGGCGGAGATGTCCGCCGTCTGGCCGATGCACTGGGCGGCCACCCGCTGGAACAGGGAGGACACGCAGATGTACCCCTGGGTCCGGTAGGCCCCGGCCACGGCGGCCATCACCCGGTCGTGGTCCTCCGCCCGGGGGGACAGGGCCAGAAAGCCCACCCGCTCGCCGGGCAGGGACATGGATTTGCTGAAGGAGTAGCAGTACACCGTGTTGGCGTACATGGCGGGGAGGAAGGCCACCTCAACGCCGCCGTAGACCAGCTCCCGGTAAGGCTCGTCCGCCACGATATAGATGGGGTGGCCGTACTCCTTCTGCTTGCGCTCCAGCAGGGCGCACAGGGCGGTCAGGCTCTCCCGGGACAGCACCACGCCGGAGGGGTTGTTGGGGGAGTTCAGCAGGAAAATGGCGGTCTTTTCGCTGATGGCCGCCTCGATGGCGGGCAGGTCGGGCTGGAAGGTGCCGGGAAGGCCGGGCACCACCCGCAGCACGCCCCCGGCGTGCTCCACAAACACCCGGTACTCCGAGAAGAAGGGGGACAGGGTGACCGCCTCGTCCCCGGGGCACAGCAGGGCGTGGGCCAGGATGGACAGGGCGGCAGAGGCACCGTCGGTCATATAGATGTCCTGGGCCCGGTAATCCATGGCGAAGGTCTCGTCCAGATAGCCGGCGATCTTCTGCCGCACGTCGGGCAGGCCTTGGGCGGGGGCGTAGGCGTGGAGCACCGTGGGGGGCATGGTATCCATCAGCCGGTCGATGGTCTGCCGCACGCAGGGGGGCGGGTCGATGCTGGGGCTGCCGATGGTGAAGTTATAGACGTTCTCCCGCCCCACAACGGCGGAGCGCTGCTCGCCGTAAGCGGCGATCTCACGGATGGAGCAGCCGCTGCTGCCCCAGACAACAAGGTTTTCGGGGATCATGGTCATGCCTCCTTGGAAAGATAGTCCTTCAAATACAAAATGGCCTGGCGGTAGCCCTCGAAGCCAAGACCCATATAGGTCTTGACGCAGGCCATCCCGGCGTAGGAGATCTGGCGGAAGCTCTCCCGCTGACTGACGTCGGACAGATGGACCTCCACCGCGGGCAGGGCCACCGCCTTCAGGGCGTCCAGAATGGCCACGCTGGTGTGGGTATAGGCGGCGGGGTTGATGACGATGCCGTCGAACTTGCCGTAGGCGGCCTGGATCTGGTCTACGATGGCCCCCTCGTGGTTGGACTGGAATACCTCGCCCTCCACGCCGGCCTTCTGGCAGGCCTCCAGGACAAAGCGGCACAGCTGGGCGTAGTCCTGCCTGCCGTAGATGTCCGGCTCCCGCAGGCCCAGCAGGTTCAGATTTGGGCCGTTGATGATCAGCAGCTTCATCCCATCACCTCCATGATCTGGCGCACCGTGTCCTCCACGGGGCCGTTGTTGTCAATGATGTGGTCGGCAAAGGCGCGGTACAGGGGCTCCCGTTCCATCTCCAGCTCCTTCAGGTCCCGGCTGAGGGAGATGGGGCGGCCCTCCCGGGGCAGGCGGTCCGTATCCCGGCGCAGCCAGAAGATCACGCCGTTCTGGTGCAGCGGGGGGTAGTTCTCTCTCCGGGTGACGCAGCCGCCCCCGGTGGCGATGATGCCCGCAGAGCCCTTGCCCAGCTGAGCCAGCGCCTGAGTCTCCAGAGCGCGGAAGGCGTCCTGCCCCTCCTCGGCAAAGATCTGAGGGATGGGCTTTCCGGCGGCCTGCTCCACGGCGGCGTCGCTGTCGCTCACCGGGCGGCCCAGCTTTTTACCAAGCAGGGCGGCCGCGGTGGTCTTGCCGCAGCCGGGCATGCCGATCAGGACGATGTTCTGCATCTGCCGGGCCAGCAGGTCGCGGATACGGACGATCTCGCTGTCGGCGATCTCCGTGTCCAGGAACAGCTCGGCGGTGCGCTTGGCCTGGGCCACCAGCATGTAAAGGCCGCCGGCGCAGGGGATGTGCAGCTCCTCCGCCTGGAGCATCAGGGCGGTGCGGGCGGGGTTATACAGGATGTCCAGCACGCCGCTGCACCGGGGGAAGGCCCGCAGATCCAAAGGGGAGACCCCGTTGTTGGGGTACATGCCCACGGGGGTGGTGTTGACGATC
Organism: uncultured Oscillospiraceae bacterium; assembly: GCA_934659475.1. Lineage (GTDB taxonomy): Bacteria > Bacillota > Clostridia > Oscillospirales > Oscillospiraceae > Lawsonibacter. The sequence goes on along the minus strand of CAKUHX010000101.1, from coordinate 3,718 downwards.
ACATCGGTGTCGCCGTGGCGGTCCAGGTTGTGGTAGTTGTTCTCGCCGGAGCGGGAGATCACCACCACCTGGGCGGCCCCCAGCTGCTCCAGCACGGCGCACACTGTGGCGGAGGCCCCGCCGCTGCCCAGCACCAGCACCTTCTTGCCCGCCACGGCGATACCGCTGTGGGCCACCATACCGGAAAAGCCGTAGGCATCGGTGTTGTCGCCGTACAGGGTGCCGTCCTTCCGGTGGATCAGCACGTTCACGCTGCCCAGCTTGGCCGCGATGGGGGACAGCTGGGCGCAGTAGGGGATGACCGCCTTCTTGTAAGGGATGGTGACATTCAGCCCGACGAAGTCCCGGCGGGTGAGAAATCCATCCAGCTTGTCCTTGGGGCACTCGTACAGCTTGTAGTCGTAGTCTCCCAGCAGGGCGTGGATGGCGGGGGAGTAGCTGTGCCCCAGCTTTTCCCCTAAAAGGCCGTATTTTCCTTCCATTTATACCACCTCGCTGTAGCTGCCCAGATAGGAGAACTCCTCGCACAGGCCGGGCAGTTCGCCCATGAGCTGCTGGAACTGAGGGGAGTAGACCGGGGTGTCCAGATCGAAATAGAACATGAACTCAAAGCTGCGCTCCGGCATGGGGCGGCTCTCCAGCTTGTTCAGGTTGATGCCCAGGGCGTAGAACCGGGACAGCACCTTGTACAGGGAGCCGGGCCGGTGGGGCAGTACTACCATCAGACTGGTGCGGTCGGCCCCAGGGTAGATCTCCAGCTCCCTGGAGATGCAGATGAACCGGGTGAAGTTGTTCCCCTGGTCCTGCACGCTGGCGGCCAGACAGGTCAGGCCATACAGCTCGGCGCAGGAACGGGAGGACAGGGCCGCCGCGTCCATCCGGCCGGACTGGGCCACCCGCTGGGCGGCGGCGGCGGTGTTTTCGCAGGGGGTCACCTTCACGCCGGACAGGGACTGGAGGAAGGCGGCGCACTGGGCGATGGCCTGGGGGTGGGAGAAGATCTCGCGGATGCCGGACAGCTGGGCGCCGGGGTTGGCCAGCAGGTTGTGGTCCACCTTCAGGCGCATGCTGCGCACGATGTGGAAGTGGTGGCGCATCATCAGGTCGTATACCGCGTTCACCGAACCGGCGGTACTGTTCTCCAGGGGGATCACGCCATACTGGCACAGGCCCTTTTCAATGGCGGAGAACACCGCGTCGAAGGAGGAGAAGTAGAAGATGTTGGGCAGGCGGAACAGCCGGTCGCAGGCCAGCTGGGAGTAAGCCCCCTCCACCCCCTGACAGGCCACGGCGGCGCTCTCGGGAAAGAGCTTGGGGGTGCTTTCGATGGCCTGAGCGATCTGTTCGGTCAGGTCGGAGCTGACTCCCAGCACCCGGTTCTGATAGCCGCGGCTGAGCTCGAACAGCAGGGAGTACAGGGACACTGCATACTCCTTCACGGCGTCGGGGCTCTTGGCCGCGATGTCCAGCAGCTTCTGCCGCTCCCGGCTGCTGTCCAGCACAGGCAGACCGTGCTCCTTTTTATAGGCGGCGATGCCGGCGGCTACCTCCATGCGCTGGGCGAACAAGGCCAGCAGCTGTGTGTCGATTTCGTCGATCTGGCGGCGATAGTCGTTGAGATCCATAGGTCACCTCATTTCCTTTCTTCGCCCCAGCAGGGCGTCATAGACCGCGATGGCGGCGGCGGCCTCCACACAGGGGACGGCACGGGGGACGATGCAGGGGTCGTGCCGCCCGGCGATGGACAGGGCGGTGGGGGCCATGGTGTCCAGGTCTACGCTGCGCTGCTCCCGGGCGATGGAAGGGGTGGGCTTAAAGGCCGCCCGGAAGGTGAGGGGCATCCCGTCGGTGATGCCCCCTAAAATTCCGCCGCAGCGGTTGGCGGCGGTGACCACCTTGCCGTTCTCCACGGTGAAGGGGTCGTTGTTCTCGCTGCCCCGCAGCCCGGCGGCGGCAAAGCCCGCGCCGAACTCCACGCCCTTTACGGCGGGTATGCCGAACACGATGGCGGCGATGCGGTTTTCCATGCCGCCGAACATGGGGTCCCCCAGTCCGGCGGGCAGACCCAGCACGGCGCACTCCACGATGCCGCCCACGGAGTCCCCCTCCGCCCGGGCGGCGGCGATGGCCTGCTGCATCTCCAGCCCCCGCTGGTCGCTGACAGTGGGGAAGGGCTTGTCCGCGGTGGAGCAGGTCAGCTCCCCCTCGTCCTCCACCCCGGCGATGGCGGCGATGCGGCTGATGATCCGGATGCCCTCCCGCTCCAGCAGCTGGAGGCAGATGCCCCCGGCGATGCACAGGGGGGCGGTGAGCCGCCCGGAGAAGTGTCCGCCCCCGGCGTAGTCCTGGGCACCGAAGTATTTCACCTGGGCGGTGTAGTCGGCGTGGCCGGGCCGGGGGGTGCGGGCCAGGGCGGCGTAGTCCCCGGAGCGGGTGTTGGTGTTGCGGATGATGGCTGTCATGGGCGCGCCGCAGGTGCGGCCATCCTTCAGGCCGCACAGGAACTCGGGCACATCCCCCTCCTTTCGTGGGGTGGACCAGGCGTTCTGTCCCGGGGCCCGGCGGCCCAGAAAGCGCTGAAGGGCGTCCAGGTCCACCGCTTCTCCGGCGGGGATGCCCTCGATGGTCACGCCGATGGCCGGGGAGTGGGACTGGCCGAAGATGGTCAGATGCAGGTTTTCGCCGTAGCTGCTGCTCATGGCTGTTCTCCTTTCAGCTGCTGAAAGTCCTCCCAGAACCGGGGGTAGGATTTGGCCACGCACTGGCTGCCGGTCACGGTCACCGGCCCGCGGCAGGCGCAGGCGGCCACGGCGGCCGCCATGGCGATGCGGTGGTCGTTCCAAGGATCCACCGTGCCGCCCTCCAGCCGGGCCCGGCCGCGGATGACCAGACCGGCCTCCTGCTCCTCCGCCTGCCCGCCCAAAGCGGACAGAAGGGCGGCGGTGCTCTTCAGCCGGTCGGACTCCTTTAGGCGGAGCCGCCCGGCGTTTTCAATATAAGTGGTCCCTTCCGCCGCCGCGGCCACCGCGCTGAGGGCGGGGATCAGGTCGGGGATGGGGGCGGCGTCGATGGTGATGCCCCGGAGCGCACCCTTCCGGACGGTGACGGAGTTGTTCCCCTCCGTCACCTGGGCGCCGAAGGCGCGGAGAATATCCACTACCGCCCGGTCCCCCTGGGAGGAGGTGAGGGACAGACCCTTGACGGTGATCCCCTCCGGGGACAGGGCCCCGGCGCACAGGAAGAAGGCGGCGTTGGACCAGTCCCCTTCCACCCGGCACAGCCGGGGCAGGCGGCAGCGCTGCCCGCCGGGGATGCGCCAGGTCTGCCCCTCGCAGGTGAAGCGGATGCCCGACAGGCGCAGGGCGTCCTCCGTCATGGCCACATAGCCCGCGGACTCCATATGCCCGGTGACGGCGAGAGTGCTGTCCCCCGCCAGCCGGGGCAGGGCCATGAGCAGGCCGGAGATGTACTGGGAGGACACGTTCCCGGGCAGGGTGTAGTCCCCGGGCCGCAGCTGCCCGCCGCAGCGGAGGCGGGAACCCTCCTGATGCAGAGTCATGCCGTGTTCTTTCAGGACGGAATCAAAGGGGGCCAGAGGGCGCTGGGGCAGGCGGCCCTCCATCACGAAGGCGCCCTCCGCCCCCAGGGCCCCCACCAGAGGCAGCAGAAAGCGGAGGGTAGAGCCGCTCTCGCCGCAGGCCAGCTGTGCCGGGGCGCC
>CAKUHX010000100.1 GCA_934659475.1 uncultured Oscillospiraceae bacterium | reverse complement strand
AACGTTAGAAAAGGCGGATCGCCGCGCCAGTCTGCGGACTGGCTCGCAATGACAAAGCCCTTAGCTTAATGACATTGGGCTGCTCCCGGGTCTTTTTCCGCATTATACCACATTCCCTGAAAAAGGAATATAAGGACTTTTCCCGGAAACTTAAAAAATCTTAAAGGAATCTTTATTGTTTTTTCCGGCGGGGCAGACTATCATAACTGTATCAGACACTTCATACAGTTCCGGCAGCGGCCGGAAGGAAGGAGGGCGCCATGCTGGATCTGGATTTCAGAGATGCACGGCCCATCTACGAACAGGTGCGGGACGGCCTGCGCCGCCTGATGGTCACCGGGGTCATCCGGGAGGGGGAGAAGCTGCCCTCCGTCCGGGCGCTGGCCAGCAGTCTGGCCATCAACCCCAACACCATACAGCGGGCCTATGAGGCCCTGGAGGCGGAGGGCTACCTCTGCTCCGTGCAGGGGAAGGGCTCCTTCGCCGCGCCCCACGCCGGGGTGGACGAGGGGCGGCGGGAGAAGCTGCTGGCCAGCTTTGACGGCGTGTGCAGAGAGCTGTTCTGCCTGGGGCTGGACGCGGAGACGCTGGCCCGGCGGCTGAAAGCACTGAAAGGAGGGATCGGGCAGTGATCCAGGTGAACAATGTGGTCAAGACCTTTGACGGGTCCCGGGCCCTGGACGGACTGACCATGCGGGTGGAGCGGGGCTCCATCTACGGGCTGGTGGGGCCCAACGGCTCCGGCAAGTCCACCATTCTGCGGCACATCACGGGGGTGTACCGCCCCGACTCCGGCTCCGTTCTGGTGGAGGGAAAGCCGGTGTATGAAGATCCGGAGGTGAAGGCGCGCATCGCCGTGATCCCCGACGAGCTTTACTATTTCAACTCCGCCTCCACCCGGGACATGATGAGGTTCTACCGGGGGGTCTACCCCAAATTCGACATGGAGCGGTACGAGACCCTGCGCAGGGCCTTCCCCGAGGTGGACGAGAAGGCCCCCATCCGCCGCCTGTCCAAGGGGATGCAGAAGCAGAGCGCCTTCTGGCTGGCCCTGTGCTGCGACCCGGAGATCCTGGTGCTGGACGAGCCGGTGGACGGCCTGGACCCGGTGATGCGGCGGCAGGTGTGGTCCCTGCTCATGGGGGACGTGGCCCAGCGGGGCACCACGGTGCTGGTGTCCAGCCACAACCTGCGGGAGCTGGAGGACGTGTGCGACCATGTGGGCATCCTGTCCCACGGCAAGGTGCTGCTGGAGCGCTCCCTCACCGACCTGCAGGACAACGTGGTGAAGCTGCAGGTGGCCTTTAACGAACCGGAGCTGCCCCAGCTGCCCAAGGATATGAACATCCTGCACATCGGCCAGCTGGGAAGGGTGTACACCCTGATCGTCCGGGGCGATCCCAGTGAGATCAAGACCCGCATGGCGGCTTACAGCCCCATCCTGCTGGAGGCCCTGCCCCTGAGCCTGGAGGAGATCTTTATTTATGAACTGGGAGGTGAGGACTATGCGGTCCGGGACATCGTGCTTTAATACGGTCTATGGCAAAAACCTGACCCGCTTCTGGCCCCTGTGGGCGATCTACGGCATGGCGTGGCTCTTTATGATGCCCCTTGCCCTGCTCCAGAGATGGATGAGCGGGCTGCGCTGGATGGAGGGGCCCGAGGTGCTCCGGCAGAGCTTGCTGAACTGGTCGGTGCGGGTGCCCCAGACCCTCATCCCCGGCCTGTGTCTGGCCGCCGCCTTCGGGGTGTTCTGCGCCATGGCGGCGTTCGGATATCTGTACACCACCCGCTCGGTGTGTATGATGCAGTCCCTGCCCATGGACCGGCGGCAGCTGTTCACCGCCCAGTATCTGGGGGGATTGTCCCTGCTGATCCTGCCCAATGTGGTCATCGCCGCCCTCACCGCGGCGCTGGAGCTGTGCCTGCTGCCCTCCGCCGGGTGGGGGGCGGCCCTGTCCGCCCTGGGCCTGTGGCTGGCGGTGCAGAGCGGCCTGTGCCTGTTCTTCTACTCCTTCGCGGTCTTCTGCGCCATGTTCACGGGCAGCGTGCTGGCCCTGCCGGTGTTCTACGGCATCCTGAACTTTCTGGTCGCGGGGGTGTACATGCTGGTGCAGGGGCTGATGGCGGAGTTCTTCTATGGCTTCTCCCGGTGGGGAATGGGGATGCCGTCCGCCATTCAGTGGCTGACCCCCTTTGTCAAGCTGATGGACGCCTGCGAGGGCTCCTGGGCCCTTTGGGACGATACCTGCTATCAGCTGAGAGCCCCCGGCGCGGTGGCGGTATACGCCGCCGCCGGGGTGGTGCTGGCGGTGCTGGCCGTTCTGGTGTATCAGCTGCGCCACGCCGAGTCCGCCGGCGACGTGGTGGCCATCCCCGTGGTGCGGCCGGTGTTCCGCTGCGGTGTGGCCTTCTGCACGGGGCTGTCCATGGGCATCTTCACCGCCGTGTTCTTCGGGTGGGTGGCCGACGGCCTGCCCCTGACCCTGCTGGTGGTGCTGTGGACGGCGGTGGGCTGGTTCGTGGCGGAGATGTTCCTGCGCCGCTCCTTCCGGGTGCTGGGGGCGTGGAAGGGCTGTCTGGTGATGATGGCGGTGTCCGCCCTGCTGTGCGCCGGGTGTATGTTCGACCTGTTCGGGGTGCAGAGCCGCGTCCCCGCCGCCGACCGGGTGGAGTCGGTCACCGTCAGCGGCGACATGCTGGGCTACCCCAACGACGGGGCCTCCCGGGAGGATCTCAAACTGACCGGCCGCACTCAGGTGGAGAAGGTGATCGCCCTCCACCAGGCCATTGTGGACTGGCACAACGCCGGCGAGGACGGGGCCAACTCCGGCAAGAACCGGGCGGAGAGCCTGCGGGTGGAGCTGACCTACCGTCTGCGGGGGGGCGGCACCCTGTCCCGGAGCTACTACGCCGTGTCCGTCTATGAGGAGGACGTGGATCAGCCCGGCACCGTGGCCTATGCCTGGCGGCAGCTGGCGGAGGACCGGGACATCGTGGCCGCGGCCTACGGCTTTGACCGGTACGACCTGTCCCGGTGGATCGCCGATACCTGGGAGGGGGGCACCTATCACGCCGACCGGGACCGCAGCATCAACGCCTATCTGGACGGCGTCCGGACCATGGAGGGCGCCTACAACACCGTCTCTCTGGACGGGGCCGCCGGGGAGGATCTGGACGGCCTGTGGAGCGCAGTGCTGGCCGACTTTAAGGCGGGCACGCTGGGCCGCCGGTATCTGTTCGACTACTCTGACCAGCGGCTGGACCACACCTGCCGCACCGACCTGGTCTTCGAGTTCAGAAACGATCCGGAGGAGGGGCGCTCCTGGACGAGCGTCATCGTCACCCTGACCCCCGACGCGGAGAACACCCTGGCCTGGCTGCGGGAGAACTCCGGGCTGGGCACGGACTATACCGTTCCCACCTACCGCCAGTGGACGGAGCAGGAGTATGGGGATGCCGCCGAGAAGTTTTACAACGGCGACACTGCCGGAGAGACCTTTGACGCCGCCACCGGGGAGGAGATCATCGGCGGGGCCGACGGCCCCACCACGGTGATCACGGCGGGGGGATATTAAAGCGCCCCCATTTTCCCCTTGACCCCGCCGCCCCGGCGGGGCTATACTGAACTGAACACAAGGCCGGATACCCCCCTCCCTTTGCGGAGCGGGGGCTTTCGGCGTCTCCAAACCATTTTGTCCGCTGTGAGGAACTGCCATGAAACTGCTCGCCTGTGCCCTGAACGATCTGCCTGAATTCCGGCAGCTGCTGACCGCCATCGACGGCGGAGCCTGTCCCGCCGCCGTGTCCGGCCTTGCCGCCGTCCACCGGGCCCACTTCGCCGCCGCCCTTGGGCTGGTGACCGGGCGGCCGGTGGTGGCCGTGTGCGCCGACGAGGGAGAGGCCGGCCGTCTGGCCCGGGACATGGCCGCCTTTGCGGGGGCGGAGGTGCCCGTGCTCACCCCCCGGTCCTTCACCTTCCACACCGGGGCCACGGTGTCCCGCCAGTGGGAGCACCGGCGGCTGGCTCTGCTGGACCGCCTGAGCCGGGGGCAGATGCCCTTCCTGGTGGCCACGGCGGAGGCCCTGACCCAGTACACCGTCCCCCCCCAGACCCTGACCAGAGCCCGGCTGGAGCTGAAGCCCGGGGACAGCCGCGACCTGGATCCCCTGACCGAGCAGCTGACCGCTATGGGCTACGTCCGGTGCGACCAGGTGGAGGGGGTGGGCCAATTTGCCCTGCGTGGGGGCATTCTGGACGTGTTCGGCCCCGGCATGGAAAACCCCGTCCGGGCGGAGTTCTGGGGGGACGAGATCGACGCCATGGGTGCCTTCGACCCCGCCACCCAGCGGCGGACGGAGAACGTGGACCACGCCCTGCTGCTGCCCGCGGCGGAGGTGCTGCCCCACATGGCCCCCGGGGGGCTCTCCGGCCTGACGGCCAAGCTGGAAAAGCTGGCGGCGCGGGCGAGGAAGGAGGGGCAGAACGAACTGGCCGCCAGTCTGGAGCGGGACCGGGAGCTGCTGGAGCAGGGCCTGCCCTTCCCCGCCGCCGACCGGTACCTGTCCCTGATCTACCCGGAGCTGACCACCCCCCTGGACTACCTGCCCGGGGACGCCTGCGTCCTGCTCAGCGAGTGCCCCCGGGTGGAGGAGCGGGTCAAGACCTATCAGTGGCAGATCCAGGAGGACATCAAGACCCTGCTGGAGCGGGGGGAGCTGGACTCCGCCTGCACCGATCTGGCCCTGACCCCGGGGCAGCTGTTCCGGGCCATGGAGGAGTTCCCTCTGGTGTTTCTGGACTCCTTCACCATCTCCTCCTATCCAGTGCCCCCCCGCTCCCTCATCCCGGTGACGGCCAAGCAGCTGTCCCCCTTCGGGGCCAGCCTGGAGACGGCGGTGCAGGACCTGTCCCACTACCAGGCCGCGGGGTTTTCCACCGTGGTGCTGGCGGCCAGCGAGCAGCGCTGCCTGAATCTACAGCAGCTGCTGCGGGAGCAGGGCATCAAGACGGCGGTGGAGTTCCAGCTGAAGGGCCTGCCCAAGGCGGGCACGGCGGTGATCTGTGTGGGCGGCCTGTCCGCGGGCATGGAGTACCCCGCCAAAAAGCTGGCCATTCTGGCCGAGGGCAGCGGCGGCGGACAGAAAAAGCGCCCCCGCCCGGCCAAGCAGGCCACCAACCGCCAGAAGCTGAAGTCTTACGCCGACCTGTCCGTGGGCGACCTGGTGGTGCACGAGCACCACGGCATCGGCCGGTATGCCGGCATGGTGAAGATGGCCGCCGACGGGGTGCAGAAGGACTATGTGAAGATCGCCTATGCCGGGTCTGACGTGCTGTACGTCCCCGCCACCCAGCTGGATCTGGTGAGCAAGTACATCGGCGGCGGCGAGGACGCCAACGAGACCAAGAAGCTGTCCAAGCTGGGGGGCACCGAGTGGGAAAAGCAAAAGACCCGGGCCAAAAAGGCGGTGCAGGATCTGGCCAAGGGGCTGATCCAGCTGTACGCCCAGCGCCAGCGGCAGCCGGGGTTCTCCTTCTCACCGGACGCCCCGTGGCAGCGGGAATTTGAGGAGGAGTTCGAGTACACCGAGACGGAGGACCAGCTGCGGTGCGTGGACGAGATCAAACGGGACATGGAGCGGCCCACCCCTATGGACCGCCTGCTGTGCGGCGACGTGGGCTACGGCAAGACGGAGGTGGCCTTCCGGGCCATCATGAAGTGCGTCATGGACGGCAAGCAGGCCGCCATCCTGGTGCCCACCACCGTGCTGGCCCGGCAGCACTACCTGTCCGCATTGAACCGCTTCCGGGGCTACCCCGTGACCATCGACGTGGTCTCCCGCTTCCGCACCCCGGGACAGATGAAAAAGACCCTGTACGACGTATCCACCGGCAAGGTGGACATCCTGATCGGCACCCACCGCCTGTTCAACAGGGACGTGCGCTTTAAGGATCTGGGCCTGCTGGTGGTGGATGAGGAGCAGCGCTTCGGCGTGCAGCACAAGGAGAAGCTGAAGGAGACCTTCCGCCAGGTGGATGTGCTCACCCTGTCCGCCACCCCCATCCCCCGCACCCTGAACATGGCCCTGTCCGGCATCCGGGATATGTCCACCCTGGAGGAGCCCCCCGCCGACCGCCAGCCGGTGCAGACTTATGTGCTGGAGCACGACTGGGCCGTGCTGGCCGACGCCATGCGCCGGGAGCTGGAGCGGGGGGGACAGGTGTATTACCTGCACAACCGGGTGGAGACCATCGACCGCACCGCCGCC
>CAKUHX010000099.1 GCA_934659475.1 uncultured Oscillospiraceae bacterium | reverse complement strand
TTGGACATCTTCTCGCCGCCCTCGCCCAGGATCATGCCGTGGCTGGTGCGCTTGGCGTAGGGCTCCTTGGTGGGCACGGCCCCGATGTCATACAGGAACTTGTGCCAGAAGCGGGAGTACAGCAGGTGCAGGGTGGTGTGCTCCATGCCGCCGTTGTACCAGTCCACGGGGGACCAGTAGTCAAGAGCCTCCTTGCTGGCCAGGGCCTTGTCGTTGTGGGGGTCCATATACCGCAGGAAGTACCAGCTGGAGCCCGCCCACTGGGGCATGGTGTCGGTCTCACGCTTGGCGGGACCGCCGCAGCAGGGGCAGGTGGTGTTGACCCAGTCGGTCATCTTGGAGATGGGACTCTCGCCGTCGTCGGTGGGCTCATAGCTCTCCACCTCGGGCAGCAGCAGGGGCAGCTGATCTTCGGGCACGGGCACCCAGCCGCACTTTTCGCAGCGGATCATGGGGATGGGCTCGCCCCAGTAGCGCTGGCGGGAGAACACCCAGTCCCGCAGCTTATAGTTCACCTTGGCGTGACCGATGCCCTTGTCCTCCAGCCATTTGGTGATGACGGGGATGGCGTCCTTCACGGTCAGGCCGTTGAGGAAGTCGGAGTTGATCAGGATGCCGGTGTCGTCCTTGGCGGTAAAGGCGGCCTTCTGCACGTCCTCGCCGCCGGCGACCACCTCGATGATCTCGCAGCCGAACTTCTTGGCGAACTCCCAGTCGCGGTCGTCGTGGGCGGGGACGGCCATGATGGCGCCGGTGCCGTAGGTGGACAGGACGTAGTCGGAGATGAAGATGGGGATCTCCTTGCCGTTGACGGGGTTGACCCCCCGCACGCCGTCCAGCTTTACGCCGGTCTTTTCCTTGTTCAGCTCGGTGCGCTCCAGATCGGACTTAGAGGCGGCCTCCTTCTGATAGGCGGTGACGGCCCCGGAGTTGTTCAGCTTGCCGCTCTCCAGCCAGCTCTTGACCAGAGCGTGTTCCGGGGACAGCACCATATAGGTGGCGCCGAACAGGGTGTCGGGGCGGGTGGTGTACACCACGATCTCGTCCCCGGTGGTGGCCTTGAAGGTGACCTCGGCGCCGGTGGAGCGGCCGATCCAGTTCTTCTGCTGGATCTTTACCCGCTCGATGAAGTCCAGGTCGTCCAGATCGTCGATCAGCCGCTGGGCGTATTCGGTGATCTTCAGCATCCACTGGCTCTTCTCCTTGCGGATGACGGGGCTGCCGCAGCGCTCGCACACGCCCTCTACCACTTCCTCGTTGGCCAGGACGCACTTGCAGCTGGTGCACCAGTTCACGGGCATGGTGGTCTTATAGGCCAGGCCGTGCTTATACAACTGCAGGAAGATCCACTGGGTCCACTTGTAGTAGGTGGAATCGGTGGTGTCGATCACCCGGTCCCAGTCGAAGGAGTAGCCCAGCATGTGCAGCTGCTTGGTGAAGTTGGCGATGTTCTGCTTGGTGACGATGGCGGGATGGATGTGGTTCTTGATGGCGTAGTTCTCCGTGGGCAGGCCGAAGGCGTCGAAGCCGATGGGGAACAGCACGTTATAGCCGTCCATGCGGCGCTTGCGGGCCACCACGTCCATGGCGGTGTAGGGCCGGGCGTGGCCCACGTGCAGGCCCTGGCCGGAGGGATAGGGGAACTCCACCAGACCGTAGAATTTGGGCTTGGTGGTGTCGCCGGTCTTGGCGGCGAAGGTCTTTTCCTCGCGCCACTTGTTCTGCCATTTCTGCTCGATGGCGGTAAAATCGTATTTCATGTCGGTCTCCTTTATCTCAAGTTTTTTCGGATCGGGGGAAAACAAAACGCCCCGGAGCCTTGCGGCTCAGGGGCGCTGGAAAGCGCGGTACCACCCTGATCTGGCCCCCGGTCGCCCGGAAAGGCCCTCAGTGTCCCGTGGGGACGGACGGATAACGGCGTCGGCCGTTCCGCCCTACCCAAAGGGTTCAGGCGGAAAACTCGGGGACCAGTTGTGCCGGAGGCTCCCCGCCGGCTCGCAGCAAACGCCGGCTCTCTGAAGGCGGAGACAGTGGCTTTCTTCCCGTCAAAGTCTGTAACAGACACATTTTATCGGTCTGTCCGGCGTTTGTCAAGGGGGGATCTTCACCGCGGGGTGTGGGAGCCGAAGCCGACGGCCAGCCAGATGATCAGGGCAAAATACGCCGCACACCAGAGCAGCAGCACGGCCCCAATGATGCGGAGGGCAGGACGGTCCCCCCGGCGGAACACCATCACCAGAGAACACACCAGCAGAACGGCATGGACGGCCATGGCGGGATAGCTGAGGAGAAGGGACAGGAAGCTGTCAAGGATCATACCCTGAGACACCATAGAGAATACCTCCCTTTCAGGTCAGTCGCGGTTTTCCGGTTTCCCCCCGCAAAGGGGGAAAACCGACTTGAATATCCATCATTATACCAGCGGAGGGGGGGAGATGTCCAGACAGAGAAATTTAAGAATGATTTAAGCTTTGCCCGCCCGGCGCGGGCTTGACCCCTTTCGGGGGAGACAGTATAATAAAAGTATCAAATCCAGAAAAAGGAGATGTTTCCATGAAAAAGCTGTTCCGCACCATGCTGTGCGCCGCTCTGGCCACGGCGGCCCTGTGTGTGTCCGCTTTCGCCGCGGATACCGTTCCGGCCAAGCAGGGCGACTTCTATGTAGAGGTCAACGGCGAGTACGTTACCTTCACCGACGCGGTGCCCAAGATCAAAAACGACCGCTCCTGCCTGCCCTTCGTGGCGGTGTTCGAGCAGCTGGGCTTTGCGGAGAAGGACATGACCTGGGACGGCGGCACCTCCACCGTCACCGCCACCAAGGGGGATACCACCATCTCCCTGACCATCGGCAAGAAGCAGATCGCCCTGACCAAGGCCGGCAAAACGACCGTGATCGACACCGACGTGGCCCCGTATATCGAGCCCTCCCTCTCCCGCACCTATGTGCCCTTCGGCCTGGTGGCCGACGCCCTGGGCTATAAAGTGGGCTGGGACGCCAAGCAGGGCACCGTCATCATCGACGACGTGGACGCCATTCTGGCCGCCAACAAAGAGACCTATACTCTGATGGACAAGTACATGGAGTACAGCCGCACCTTTACCGAGAAGAATCAGCAGGTGAAGGGCAGCTACAGCGCCTATATCCTCACCACCAGCGAGATGGAGAGCAGCCACGGCGCCGACAAGGTCACATATTCCACGAATATGGTCATAGACGGCACTTACGCCATGACCATGGCGGGCAGCAGCCAGCTGCAGTTCACCACCGACATGACCATGGACGTGGAGACCAAGTGGGACGGTAAAGACCCGGGCAGCGCGAATGACAACAGCGAGATCGGCATGGAGCTGCGGGGCGACCTGGAGAAGGGCACTTTGTACCTCCAGTCCCCTGAGCTGGCCTCTATGATGGGGCAGCCCGGAATGGCCAACGCCTGGTTCAAGCTGGACATGAGCGCCCTGATGGCCCAGGCCGGCGTGAACTACACCGATCTGATCCGGGCCTCCCTGTCCGCCAAGGACCAGACCTTCAGCCAGCAGCTGCCGGAGGTGCTCCGCTCCCTGACCCTGAACGACGCCTCTATGACCACCAGGGACACCCTGGCCGTGCTGAACGCCCTGTGCGCCGACAGTGCCTTCCAGAAGTCCGGCAGCACCTATAACAGCACGCTGTATCTGGGCGAGATGGGGAAGGTCGAACTGTCCCTGTATACCAAGAGCGGCAAGGTCACCGGCTACGGCCTGCGGATGGAGGTAAACGACAGCGGGACCTCGCTGCACCTGAGCGCCAATATGGCGGACAAGGAGCTGACGGTGGATCTGTCCCTCACCAGCGAGGAGGAGACCGGCGCCATGCAGATGCAGCTGCGCATGGACGGCATTTACTCCGCCGCCAGCGAAAAGCCCGCCACCGAGCCCGCCTCCGGCGCCGTGATCGTGGATCTGGCGGAGCTGCTGGGCTCCCTGCTCCAGGAGTGACCCCCGCGCCGACAAGACCCAATGCCGCCCGGCTCTGTAAAGAGCCGGGCGGCTTCTTTCTGCCCGTGCATTTCAGGCGGGAAACCCCGCATTTCAGGCCGAACCGCCCCGCAAAGGGGGCGGCGGTGCTACAGTAGACCGGAAAGCTCATAAAGACCGTCCGGGGGCGCGCCCCCGGACCCGTAGGGGGGACCCCCTACGGGATGCCCTCCGCCCCGGCGGGGGAGCCATATGAGGAGGAGAGTTATGAAGAAACGAGTATTCAGCCTGTTCATGGCCCTTGCGCTCTGCCTTTCCATGCTGCCCGCGGCGGCCATGGCGGAGGACGAGGGCATTTCCACGCAGGCGGCGGTTCATGAGCACTGCATCTGCGGCGCGGAGCACAAGACGATCGGCGACCACGAAAATGAAGAGCAAATCGACTTTGCTACGAAGCTGTGGTATGATGCTGAGAGCAAAAAGTTGATGAAGGGCGAGGAAGAGTGGAAGTCGCAGGGAGTGCCAGCGAGCGGTGGTGGCACGACAATAAACTATGTCCTTAGCGAAGGTAATTATTATTTGGGCACGGACATCACTGTGGACCGTGTTATTATAATCACAGGTGATGCCACCCTCTGTCTAAACGGCAACAGCATCACGGGGAAGTCGTATGCGACCAATGTTATCGGCATCCACAAGGATGTGAAGTTCACCCTGACTGACTGCAAGGGTCACGGCAAGATCACCCACGCTTCGGGTTTTGAGGGCCGTGGCATATATGTCAATAGTAACGCTACCTTCGACATGTACGGCGGCAATATCACAGGAAACAACAACCAGAATAAATCCAATCAAAGTAACTATAACTGCGGTGCTGGTTTGATCGTGTGGAACAATGCTACTTTCAATCTGTACGGCGGCCTTATCAGTGACAATACTGCTCGGAACGGCGGCGGTGTATTTGCGTCCGGCAGCTTTAACATGTACGGCGGCGAGATCACCGAAAATAATGCTAGCAATGATGGGGCCGGTGTCTATTATAATTCTTCCAGCGGCAGCTTTACCATGACCGGCGGCAGCATTACCGGGAACAACAGCGCTCGTTATGGCGGCGTGTTTGTCGGGAGCGAAGGCCCCTTTACGATGACCGGCGGCAGCATTATCAGGAATACGGCCGGCGAAGGCGGCAGTGGTGTATTCGTCAATGTGTACAATGAAGCCGTTTCAACATTTACCGTTTCCGGCGATGTGACCATTCAGACCAACGGCAAAGATGGAAACTCTGATAACGTCTATCTGGAAAAAGAGAATGGCAAAACCGCGTCCATCACCATCGGCAAGGATGGGCTGGCTGATAGTGCAAGGATCGGCGTGAGAGCAAAAGAGCCTGCTGCGGGTCTTGTTGTCGCCACCGGCGCAACTGAGAATAAAGACTACACCAAGATCATCACGAGCGACGACGATACTTACGAAGTCGCACACGACAGCACGGACGGGACCAAGCTGGTGCTTGTTTCGAACACCCCTGCCCCCGCCGAGGAGCACAAGCACTGCATCTGCGGCGAAACGCATACCAATGTCGGCGACCATACAAGCGAATCGCAGACCACCTTTGCCACCAAGTTGTGGATGGACGGCGACACACTGAAGATGGGGGACAAGAAGTGGACGTTGGGCGAGGTCGAACGAGCTGATAGCAGCAGCGGCGACAAAGAAGAAGGCTACGCCCTTTCGGAGGGCACTTACTATCTGGGCACTGACCTTAAGCTCAACGGCACACCTATCCTGATCGGCGGCGATGTCAAGCTCTGCCTGAACGGACACACCATTGACCAGGCGTACCGATCCGGGGCCATCAGCAGTTTGATTCGTGTCGTTGGAAAAAATGCGCACCTGACCCTGACCGACTGCGTAGGTGGCGGTAAACTCACGGGCGGTCAATACGGCGGCGTAGATGTGTTCGGCGGCTGCACGCTGGATATGTTCGGCGGCACCATCACCGGCAACAAGATCCAAGGCGGCGTAATCGTTGGCCAAGCCGGCGTGTTCAACATGTACGGCGGCAGTATTATGAAGAACACCGCTTCGTCCGGCGGCGGCGTGTATAACGGCGGAACCGTCAACATGTACGGCGGCGAGATCAGCGACAACAAGGCTACCACCTATGGCGGCGGCGTGTATGTGGAGGAGTCCTACGGGTATTACCAGGGCGGCATCCTGACCGTCTCCGGTTCTGCCAAGATCACCGACAACACAGTAGATGAAAAGGCGAACAACGTCTATCTGCCCAGTGGAAAGACCATTGCCATCAGCGGCCTTACTGGGGGCGCGAATATCGGCGTGACCACGGCGGAAAAGCCCACTGATAAAAAACATGTCACCATTGTCAGCAATGCGGGCACTATGAGTTATGACAA
>CAKUHX010000098.1 GCA_934659475.1 uncultured Oscillospiraceae bacterium | reverse complement strand
CGTTCGAAGTCGAATCCGCGTTTTCTCCCTAAGTGATTCTTTGGTTCCTTTCTGTTCACACAGAAAGGAACTCGCCCTATGGGCGAAAGCCCTTGACTTTTCTCTTCTTTCGAAAAGAAGAAAAAGGTGCAAAGGGCTTGGCCCTTTGAATTACGAAATATCTGCGAGATCCAGATATTTATACCCATTGTCGGCAATATGGTTCTTCCGCCCCTGAAGGTCGTCGCCCAGCAGCAGGTCAAAGACCTGCGCGGTGCGCTCCACGTCCTCCGGCATGATCTTGATGAGCCGCCGGGTCTCCGGGTTCATGGTGGTCAGCCACATCATGTCCGGCTCGTTCTCGCCAAGGCCCTTGGAGCGCTGGATGTCGAACTTTTTGCCCTCGTTTTCCAGCTGGGCGGCGATGTCGCTGCGCTCCTTGTCGGAGTAGGCGAACCACGTCTTTTCCTTGCAGGTGATCTCGTACAGCGGGGACTCGGCGATATAGACATAGCCCTTTTCAATGAGCGTCGGGGTCAGGCGGTAGAGCATGGCAAGGATCAGCGTGCGGATCTGAAAGCCGTCCTCGTCGCCATCGGTGCAGATGACGATCTTGTTCCAGCGGAGATTGTTCAGGTCGAAGGCGTTGAGCTCCTTGTTGCTCTTGGACTGGACCTCCACGCCGCAGCCCATGACCTTCAGCAGGTCGGTGATGATCTCGCTCTTGAAAATGCGGGCGTAGTCCGCCTTCAGGCAGTTGAGGATCTTGCCCCGGACGGGCATGATGCCCTGAAACTCCGCGTCCCGGCTGAGCTTGACGGCGCCCATGGCGGAGTCGCCCTCCACGATATACAGCTCCCGGAGGGACACGTCCTTGGTGCGGCAGTCCACGAACTTCTGCACCCGGTTGGAGATGTCCAGCGAGCCGGACAGCTTTTTCTTGATGCCCAGCCGGGTCTTTTCCGCCGTCTCCCGGGAGCGCTTGTTCACCAGCACCTGCCCGGCGATCTTCTCCGCGTCGAAGGGGTTTTCGATGAAGTAGACCTCCAGCTGGCTGCGGAGGAAGTCGGTCATGGCCTCCTGCACGAACTTGTTGGTGATGGATTTTTTCGTCTGGTTCTCGTAGCTGGTCTGGGTGGAGAAGTTGTTGCTCACCAGCACCAGCGCGTCCTGCACGTCGTTGAAGGTGATCTTGCTCTCCGTCTTGGTGTACTTGCCGTTCTGGCGCAGCCATGCGTCGATGGCGGAGACGAAGGCGGATTTCGTGGCCTTTTCCGGCGCACCGCCGTGCTCCAGCCACGAGGAGTTGTGGTAGTGCTCGATGACCTGCACCCGGTTGGAGAAGCAGAAGGACACCGACAGCTTGACCTTGTACTCCGGCTTGTCCTCCCGGTCCCGGCCCCGGCGCTCCGTCTGCCAGAACACGGGCAGGGTCAGGGCGTCCTCCCCCGCCAGCTCGGTCACATAGTCCTGGATCCCGTGCTCGTACTGAAAATCCGTGGTCTCGAATTTTCCGTCCTGCTGATCCTTAAAGCGGAACACCACCCCCGCGTTCACCACGGCCTGGCGCTTCATGATGTCCATGAAATAGGCGGCGGGCACGGCGATGTCGGTGAACACCTCCAGGTCGGGCCTCCACCGGATGGTGGTGCCCGTCTTTTTCCCCCGGTCGGTGGGCTCTACCTTCAGGCCGCCCACGTTCTCCCCCTTCTCGAAGTGCAGGGAGTACTTCTTACCGTCCCGCCAGACGGTGACGTCCATATACTCGCTGGCGTACTGGGTGGCGCAGGAACCCAGGCCGTTCAGGCCCAGGGAGTACTCGTAGTTGTCCCCGTCGGCGCTGTACTTGCCGCCGGCGTACAGTTCGCAGAACACCAGCTCCCAGTTGAACTTGCCCTCTTTCTCGTTCCAGTCCACCGGACAGCCCCGGCCCTGGTCCTCTACCTGAAAGGAGCCGTCCTCAAACCGGGTGACAGTGATGAGCGAGCCGTGACCCTCCCGCGCCTCATCGATGGCGTTGGACAGGATCTCAAATACGGCGTGCTCGCAGCCGTCCAGCCCATCGGAGCCAAAGATCACCCCCGGGCGCTTGCGCACCCGGTCGGCCCCCTTCAGGGAGGAGATGGAGTCGTTGCCGTAGCTTGCTTTCTTTTGTGCCATAAAGACTATCTTCCTTACTGCGTCTATTGTTCCCCGTTTTGTAGGAAAGAGACCCCGAACAAAAACGGGCATATCATAACAGGATAATGATAGCAGATTTTGGGTGGACAAGTCAAGGGAAGGGGTGCAGAACGCAAAATAGGGGACGCCGCCCCCGGAATGGAGACGGCGCCCCCTGATGGAAGGAGACGGCGTATTCACTTGGCCGCCGGGGTCTTTTCTTTCTTGACCTTGGCGGGCTTTGCTTTGCGCCAGTAGAGGGTGGTCTTGTTGAACACAGGCTCGCACACGCACAGCAGGGCCGGCAGCACGAAGATGCTCACCACGGCGGAGATGACGGCGCCCCGGGCCAGCATGATGCAGATGGCGCCGATCAAATCGATGGACGTGACGAAGGACACGCCCAGCGTGGCGCAGAACAGCACCAGAGCGCTGGTGATGATGGACGCGTCGGAGGAGGTGGCGGCGATCAGGGCGGCCTCGTGGCGGTCCTTGCCGGCCTGCAGCTCCTCCTGGAAGCGGGAGGTCATGAGGATGGCGTAGTCCACTGTGGCGCCCAGCTGGATGCAGCTGATGACCGTGGGGGCCACGAAGGGCACCTCGGTGCCCGTGAAGTAGGGCACGCCCTGGTTCAGGAAGATGGCCAGCTCGATGGCCGCCACCAGCACCACAGGGATGGAGATGGACTTGAACACGATCATCACCAGCACGAAAATGGCGATGATGGAGATGTAGTTGGTCACCTGGAAGTCCACGGCGGTGGTCTCGATCAGGTCGTTGGTCATGGCGGCCTCGCCGGTGATCATGGCGTCGGGGTCATAGGCCTTTACGATCTCCGTCATGGCGGCCAGCTGCTGGGCCGCCTCGTCAGAGGCCGTCTCGCAGCTGGAGTTGACCATCATCATCTGAAGGCCGTCCTGCTTGAGCATATCCTTCACCTCGTCGGGGATGAAGAAATCGGGGATGCCGGTGCCCAGCAGGGAGTGATAGGACAGGATGCTGGTGATGCCGGGCACGTCCTCCAGCTTCTGCTCCATCTCGTTCATATCGGCGGCGGACACATCGTCCCGCAGCAGGATGAAGTGGGAGGTGGCCATGTCGAACTCGTCCTTCAGCTTGGTGTTGCCCACGATCGAGGGCAGATCCCGGGGCAGGGACTCGTCCAGCTTGTAGTACATGGTGGCGTGGCTCTGGGCGTAATAGGCGGGCAGAGCCACCAGAAGGGCCAGCACCACGAACACCACCCGGTGCTTCAGCACGAACCTGTTCAGGCCGGTGAAGTCGGGCAGGATGGTCCTGTGCTTGTGCTTGGCGATCTGCTTGTCAGCCAGCAGGATGATGGCGGGCAGCACCAGGATCACGGTGGCCACGCCCAGCACCACGCCCTTGACCATGACCACACCGATGTCCCGGCCCAGGGTCAGACGCATGAAGCACAGGGCCAGGAAGCCGGCCACGGTAGTCAGGCTGGAGCCGGACAGGGACCGGAAGGCGGCCAGGATGGCCTGGGCCATGGCGTCGCGGCGGTCCTCATGGTTGGCCAGCTCCTCCTCATACCGGCGGTAGAGGAACACGGAGTAGTCCATGGTCACGCCCAGCTGCAGCACCGCGGCAATGGCCTTTGTGATGTAGGAGATCTCCCCCAGGAAGATATTGGTGCCGAAGTTGTACACCACGGCGATGCCGATGTTGGCGATCAGCACCAGGGGCAGCACGGTGGACTCCATGGTCAGGGCCATGGCCACCAGCGCCAGCAGCACGGCCAGCGTCACGAAGATGGGCAGCTCCTTGTCCACCAGGTCCCGGGTGTCCTTGATGACCACGGAGAAGCCGGCCAGGAAGCATTTCTCGTTGCACAGGGAGCGCACCTGCTGGATGGCGTCCATGGTCTCCTCCGAGGCGCCCGCCTTCTCATACTGAATGATCATCATGGTGGCGTCGCCGGAGAAGAAGATGTCACGGAAGCTCTCTGGGATCATATCGGTGGGGATCTGAACGCCCACCAGATTGCTCAGCCACACGGCGTTGGACACGCCGGGCACATCCTTGATCTCACGGATCAGCTCGTTGGTATAGCCCGCGGGCATATCCTCCACGATCAGCATACTGGTGGCCGCCATGTGGAAGGGCTCCTCCAGCAGGTTCATGCCCTGGGCAGACTCCAGGTCCTGGGGCAGATAGGTCAGGATGTCGTAATTCACTCGGGTGGCCGCATAGCCGATCAGGGAGGGGATCAGCATCAGCACGGCGATCAGGGCCACCACCTTGGGCTTGCGCGTCAGCCCTTTTGCGATCTTTTCCAGCATGGCCGATCACCCCTTATGGAAGATGCTGGTGACAGCAGCCCACAGGTCCTTGAACATCTGGGCCACCCGGCCCCAGAAGGTGGTCTGCTGGGGCTGAACGGTCTCCACGTCGCTGTTCCCATCCTTGTCGGCCTTGATCTCCTGGGTGCGGATGAGCACCTGCACGCTGGTGGGGGCGGCGTTGCGGCTGTCAGTGAGGGACTCAGCATCGGCATTTGCGTCCATGAGCAGCAGGTTGTTCACATCGCCGGTATACTCATCCCAGGTGTCCTCGATGATGGAGCTGATGTTGTTCTTGGCAGACTTTACATCGTTGGTCTTGGTCATGCTCTTGGCGGCGGAGCGCAGCACGGCGGCCAGCCCCTCCAGGGTCTGCTTGGTGCCGTCGTCCAGCTGCTGGCCGGAGGTCTTCATCAGATCCTCCAGATCTGTCATAAAGGTGCCGGTGTCCCGCACGGTGGCGCTGGCGCTCTCAGACAGCTGCTTCACGGTGGTCAGAGTCTCCTGCAGCTTGGGCTCATAGCCGTCCAGGATCTTGTACAGGGCGTCCGTCTGCTCCAGGATGGTGCTGCACTTCTTGGCCGCAGCCTTGCCCAAGTTGCCGAAGTCATCGGCGGTGTCTCTCAGGTCGTCCAGATCGTCCAGTTCCTTGCAGATCTTGGCCAGGCTGCCGGCCAGATCGGCCGTGGGGGTCAGGATGGCGTCCATCTGGGACTTGGCCTTGGCCAGGTCGTCGTTCAGATCGTCGATCTTGTCGTTCAGAGTGTCGGCCTCCAGGATCAGCAGCTTGGCCAGACTGGGGTCGGCTTCGTTCAGTTCGGCCAGCTGCTTCAGGCTGGCGGCGTCTTTGGTGCTGTTTTTGCCAGCCAGAGCGGCGGCATAGGCAAACTCGCTCCTGCTCAGATCGTGGCTGTCGCTGCCGCCCGCGGCCTCGAAGCACTGGCGCAGAGAGACGCGGGTCTCCCAGGCGGTGAGGGCCTGCTCCATCGTCTTATAAGCTGCGCTCTCCTTATTAGCCAGCTGGCTTTCCACAGCGGCCGCGGCCTGTTTCTGCACCTCTTCCTCGGACAGCCCGGGATAAGCTGCGCGGATCTGAGCCGCAGCCACGTCCAGACACTGTTTATACACGGCGTTCTTCACATCGCCGCTGGTCTTGCAGCCGTCGTTGTTAAAAAAGTCGTTGTACGCCTTTTCGATCGCCTCAGCCTTCTGCCGGGCGATGGTGGGATCGGTGATCTGCTTTCCGGCCAGCATGGCTCCGGCCATGAACTCCGTGAAGCTCAGGCCCTTGCTGCTGTCCTCGTCTACTGAATCGAATACGCCGTTCAGCATCTCCACCTGAGTCAGGGCGGCCTTCAGCTCCGCGCTGGTCTTATCCCCGAAGAGCTTGTTGATCTCGGGGGCGCTGGACTTCTTCACGCTGTTCAGGGCGGTCTGCAGCTTGGTCAGGTCGCTCTTCATGCCCACCAGCTGGTCATAGATGGTGTCATACTCGTCCTGATGGTCCTGCACCTCGTCAATGAGCTTGACCAGCTTATCCAGATCGCCCCGCAGCGCCTGCACCGCGGTGTTCAGGGTGGCCAGCTGGGTCTTGCTGTCGGTGATGGCGGCGCTGGCGGCGTCGATCTGGCCGGACACGGGCTGCAGCACGGCGGCGATGCCGTCCAGATCGCCCCGCAGGGCGTCGGCGTCGCTGTATACCTTATCCTTGCCGTTGGAGATGGTGTCCCGGGCCTGGTTCAGCTTATCCAGACCGTTGGCGGAGGCGTACAGGCTGCCGCTCATGTCGCTCAGGGAGTCCAGCAGCACATCCAGACTGTCGGACAGCTTGTTGTAGTCGTCCTCCAGATCGTCCTTGCGCTCGCTTAGCTTGGAGATCTCCTCCAGCTGGCTCAGGTTGTCGGGCACCATCAGGAAGGTCATGCCGCCGAAGG
>CAKUHX010000097.1 GCA_934659475.1 uncultured Oscillospiraceae bacterium | reverse complement strand
CGCCCCAGCTGTATGACCGGGTGCTGGCGGACTTCCGCGCGCTGGTGCCCCTGTACCGCTATGTGAGCACCCTGCCCGGCGACCCGGAACCGAAGCGGCAATAGTAAAAAAGCTCCCGTCTCCGAGAGGAGACGGGAGCTTTTTTGTCTGAAAAGGACAATGTCATTCCGAGGCAGTGACCGGTATCACTGCCATGGGGATCCGTATCCATAAAGCCTGAGAAAACGGGTCGACGCGCCAGTCTGCGCGCTGGCTCGCAATGACAGAGCGTTCACTGAATGGCAGTACACTCAGCGGTTCTTGAAGCCGTTCAGCTTCTCCTTGTTGACGAAGGCCCTCATGGCGTCCTTCTGGTCCTCGGTGGAGAAGCACAGGCCGAAGGCCTCCGCCTCGAAGGCGGTGGCGGTGTACATGTCGGCCTGAAGGCCGCGGCGGATGGCCGCCTTGGACTGGCGCACGGCCACCTGGGCATTGGCGGCGATGGCCTGAGCCAGAGCCTTGGCCTGGGGCAGCAGGTCGTCGGGGGTGTAGACTTGGCTGACCAGACCGATCTCCAGAGCCTGGGCGGCGGAGATGGTCTTGGCGGTGAGGATCAGCTCCATGGCGTGGGCGGTGCCCACGATGCGGGCCAGGCGCTGGGTGCCGCCGAAGCCGGGGGTGATGCCCAGGCCCACCTCAGGCTGGCCGAACTTGGCCTTTTCGCTGGCCAGACGGATGTCGCAGGCCATGGACAGCTCGCAGCCGCCGCCTAGGGCGAAGCCGTTCACCGCGGCGATGGTGGGCTTGGACAGGTTCTCCAGCTTCAGGAGCACCTGGTTGCCGAACAGGCCGAAGGCCTTGGCCTCGGCGCTGGTCAGGGCGGACATCTGGCCGATGTCGGCCCCGGCCACAAAGGAGCGGCCCGCGCCAGTGATGATGGCCACATACAGGTCAGGGTCGGCCTCCACCTGATCCAGGACTTGGCTCAGCTCGGCCAGCACCTGGGAGTTCAGGGCATTCAGCGCCTCAGGGCGGTCCATGGTGATCAGGGCGATATTGCCCTCGCGTTCCAAAGTAACAAACGGCATAACGACGTCCTCCTATGCGAATATAAGCTCCGGCAGAGCCGGGATGGTGCGGAACGCCCTTATTATACACAAAAATGCCCCAGCGGGCAAGGGGAAGAAGCACATAGTTCCGCCCGGGCGAGAATACAGTGAACGGAAGGGGGGCGGCAGAGTGAAAAAGCACAGGGAAAACGTTGCGGACAGCGTCATCTTCCTGACGGCGGTCAGCGCCCTGTCCCAGCTGCTGTCCTTTGGCTACCGGGTGGCCATGTCCCGGATGGTAGGGGCGGAGGTCATGGGGCTGTACCAGCTGCTCATGTCCGCCTACGCAGTCTTGCAGTCAGTGACTATGGTGGGGCTGACGGCGGCGGTGTCCAACCTGACCTCGCAGTATCTGGCCCGGCACAACGGCCGCGGGGCGGCGAAGGCCCTGTCCTGCGCTCTGGGGCTGTTTTTCCTGCTGCTGCTCCCGGCGGCGGCGCTGGTGCTGCTGTTCAGCGATGGCATCTCCGTCTATCTTCTGGGAGATGCCCGCACCCGGCTGGGACTTGTGCTGCTGCTGCCATGTGCCGCCCTGACGGGGGTGGAGAACCTTCATAAGCACCACTTTTATGGGGCCGGCCGGGTGCGGGCCCCGGCGGCGGTGGATCTGGCGGAGCAGTGCATCCGGGCAGGCGCGGTGCTGGTCCTGCTGTGGGCCTTTCTGCCACAGTACCCCGAACGGGCCGCCGGGCTGATCGTGCTGGGCATGTGGGTGTGCGAGGTGTTCTCATCCCTGACTCTGGTGGCGCTGGTGGGGCGCTGGAGAAGGAAGGAGGGCCTGTCCGGCCCGGGGGAATCCGGGGCCGTGTGCCGCCGGAAGCTGGCGGCGGTGGCGCTGCCCATTGGGGCCACCGCCCTGCTGGGCAACCTGCTGGGGGCGGCCAACGCCGCCCTGATCCCCCAGAAGCTGGTGGAGGGGGGACTGGACCGGTCGGAGGCGCTGGCGGAGTTCGGCGTGGTGTGCGGCATGACCATGCCCATGCTGGCTGTGCCCACGGTGTTTCTGGGGGCGGTCTCGCTGGTGGTCACCCCGCGGCTGGCCCGGGCGGCCGCTCTGGAGCGGGGGGAGGAGATCCGGGCCCTCACCGGGCGGACGGTGCGGGCGGTCTCTCTGCTGGCTTTGCCTGCCATGGCTCTGATGGCGGCGGCGGGGGGCGACCTGGGGGTGCTGCTGTTCCGGCAGGAGAGGGCGGGGGAGTTCATCCTCCCCCTGGCCGGGGTGATGGCCCTTTGCTGCTGGGAGTCGGCGTTGAACAGCATCCTCAGCGGGGTGGGACGCCAGCGGCAGGTGGCGGCGGTGTCCATCCTCTCCGGCGGCGTGCAGGCGGCGGTGACCTTCAGTACGGCGGCGAAGCTGGGCATGGCGGGATATGTCCTGGGGGCGGCGGTGTCCGCGCTGCTGGGCCTGGGGCTGAGCTTCTATTTGACGGAAAAATATACCGGGACCCGTCCGGACTGGATGGAGTGGTTTTGGATGCCGGGGCTGGCTGCCCTTCTGGCGGGACTGAATGCCCGGCTGCTGCTGCGGGTGATCCGGGATATGGGCATGCCCGCCCTGTGGGCCTGTCTGGCCGCCATGGCCTTCGGCGGGGGCGTATATCTGGCGGCCCTTCAGGCCATGGGGATGGGATGGAGGGACCGGGGAAAGGATAGAGAGAGCACAACGAAGGGATAAGGAGGGAACGGTATGAAGTGGAAAAAGCTCACCCTGTGTCTTGCGGTCCCACTGGCTGTGGGCGGCCTGTCCTGGGCGCTGACCCGGCAGGGGATCGAGACGTTCCAAAACCAGACGGTGCACCCGCTCCTGACGCCGCCCCAGTGGGCCTTCCCAGTGGTGTGGACGGCCCTGTTTCTGATGATGGGGCTGGCCAGCTTTCTGGTGTGGGACAGCCAGGAGCAGGGCCGCCGCGTGGGCGGCGCGCTGGAGCTTTACGGCCTTCAGCTGGGGTCCAGCCTGATCTGGACGGTGCTGTTTTTCACCGGGCGGCGGTACGCCCTGGCCTTCTTCTGGCTGATCGCCTACTGGCTGCTGATCCTGTGGACGGCGGCAAAATTCTTCCGCTGCCGAAAAGCGGCGGGTCGGCTGATGGTGCCCTACCTGCTGTGGGTGGCCTTTGCGGGGTATCTCAACTTCGCCATTTGGCAGCTGAACTAAAAAAGCCCCCCTCCGATCGTCGGAGGGGGACTTTTTATGATCGCGTTTACCAGGCGGCTACGCAGCCATCGCACCGGGGCTCTGTTCCGCCCACCAGTACGCCGTTGTCCTGCCGCCAGATGATCTGGCCCCGGCCCATGGCGATGGGACTGGCCGGGACAGTGACGCTGTGGCCCATATCCGCCAGGGCGTCAGCGGCCTGCTGGCCGGCCGCCGCTTCGATCTGGACGTCCAGCCCGCCCGTCCACTGGACCCGGGGGCAGTCCAGAGCGGCCTGAGGGTTCATGTGGTAGTCGATGGTGTTCACCAGCACCTGGACGTGGCCCTGGGGCTGCATAAAACCGCCCATGACGCCGAAGGGGCCCACCGCCTCCCCGTCCTTCATCAGGAAGCCGGGGATGATGGTGTGGTAGCTGCGTTTGCCGCCGGCCAGGCAGTTGTCGCTGTTCTCGTCCAGGGAGAAGTTGGCCCCCCGGTCCTGAAGGGAGATGCCGGTGCCCGGAATGAGTACGCCGGAGCCGAAGATCTTATAGTTGCTCTGAATGAAGGAGACCATGTTCCCCTGGCCATCCGCAGTGCATAGATAGATGGTGTCGCTGCCGGAGGGATCGCCCGCTTTGGGGTCTATTGCCGTGCCGCCGATGAGAGCGCGGCGTTTGTCCGCGTAGGCGGGGGAGAGCAGGTCGGCCACTTTGGTTTTCATGTACCGGGGGTCGGCCACATAGGTCTTTGCGTCAACAAAGGCCAGCTTGATGGCCTCCAGCAGCTTGTGGTAGGTCTCCGGGCTGGTGCGGTCGGCGGGCAGCTCCATGCCGCTGAGGATGTTCAGGGCTATGAGCACGGTGATGCCGTGGCCGTTGGGCGGGATCTCGCATACGGTGTAGCCGTGGTAGTCCGTGGAGATGGGCTCTACCCACATGGGGGAATAATTGCGGAGATCATCCTCGCAGAAGTATCCTCCGGTGCGGCGGCTGAAGTCCACGATGCGCTCCATCAGGGGGCCGCGGTAGTAGCTTTCACAGTTGGTGGCCGCCAACTCGGCCAGAGTGTCGGCCAATTCGGGCCATCGGAACAGGTCGCCGGCCTCATAGGGGCTGCCGTCGGCTTTCATCATGGCTTGCCACCAAGGACCGTGGACCTGGGGAGCCTGTTCCATTGCGGCGGCGATGCGCTTGCTGTCCAGCTTCCACTGCCGGGCCACGTTGTCCGCCACGGGGACTCCTTGGCGGGCGTACTGAATGGCGGGGGCAAAGAGCTGGGACAGAGACAGGGTACCGAAGCGGCGGTTCAGCTCTGCCCAGCCTGCGGGAGCGCCGGGCACCATGGTGGGCAGCCAGCCCTCAAAGGGAACCTGGTCATAGCCCAATTCCTTGACTTTCTGGGCGCTCAGCGCCATAGGAGCTACACCGCTGGCGTTCAGACCGTAGAGTTTTTTCTCCTTTTCGATCCACACCAGGGCGAAGCAGTCAGAACCCAAGGCGTTGCCGGTGGGCTCCAGCAGGGGCATAGCGGCGGCCATGGCGATGGCGGCGTCTACGGCGTTGCCTCCGGCCTTCATCACGTCCAGGCCGATCTGAGCCCCCAGGGGGACGGAGGTACAGGCCATGGCGTTTTTGGCGTAGACCACGGTGCGGCGGGAGGGGTAGGGATAAGAACAGGAATTGAACATAATAAACAGCCTCCTTACAGGTCGATATCCAACAGAACGGGGCAGTGGTCGCTGCCCTCTACTGTGCTCAGGATCTCCGCACGGCGGATCTTATCCGCAATGCGGTCAGAAACAATAAAATAGTCGATGCGCCAGCCTGCGTTGTTCTGCCGGGCGTGGAAGCGGTAGGACCACCAGGAGTAGGCTCCGGTGACGTCAGGGTACAGGCGGCGGAAGGTGTCCGTAAAGCCGGAGGAGAGCAGACGGGTCATTTTTTCCCGCTCCTGGTCGGAGAAGCCGGCGTTGCCCCGATTCGTCTTGGGATTTTTCAGGTCGATCTCCTCGTGGGCCACGTTCAGGTCGCCGCAGTAGATCACCGGCTTGGTCCTGTCCAGACTCATCAGGTAGTCCCGCAGGTCGTCCTCCCACTCCATGCGGTAGTCGATGCGCTTCAGTCCGTCCTGGGCGTTGGGGGTGTAGCAGCACACCAGGTAGAACTCCTCATACTCCAGGGTGATCAGCCGCCCCTCGTGGTCGTGCTTGTCCAGATCCATGCCGTAGGCCACGGACAGGGGGGCGTGGGGGGTAAAAACGGCGGTGCCGGAGTAGCCCTTCTTCTCGGCAGAGTTCCAGAACTCCTGATAGCCGGACAGGTCGATATCTGCCTGTCCGCGCTCCATTTTAGTCTCTTGCAGGCACATGAAATCAGGTTTCTGGGCATTCAGAAATTCAAGAAAGCCCTTCTTCAGACAGGCCCGCAGGCCGTTTACGTTCCAGGAAATGAATACCATGGCAGTCCCTCCGGTGTGCAGTGTTTTCTCTATTATATCGGCACGGCGGTACAATTGCAAGAAAGAGGGGAATTTTCAGTTGCAATTTGCCGAAAGCGCTGTATAATATTCCAGTATATTTGATAAAGGAGCGAACCCTTATGGATCATGTCACCCGCATCCCCCAAGGATATTCCCCCCTGCTGTCCATCTATGAGACCCAGAAGGCCATCAGCCTTCTCCACCGGCTGTTCGAGGACAAGCTGTCCGGCGCCCTTCGGCTGCACCGGGTGTCCGCCCCCCTGTTCGTGTCCAAGTCCAGCGGCATCAACGACGACCTGAACGGCGTGGAGCGTCCCGTCTCCTTCGACATCCGGGGCATCGAGGGTGAGGCTGTGGTGGTCCACTCTCTGGCCAAGTGGAAGCGTCTGGCGCTGAAGCGCTACCAGTTCCACGAGGGGGAGGGCCTGTACACCGATATGAATGCCATCCGCCGGGATGAGGAGCTGGACAACCTCCACTCCGCCTATGTGGACCAGTGGGACTGGGAGAAGATCATCCGGGAAGAGGACCGGAACACGGATTATCTGAAGGCGACGGTGAACTCCATCGTCAAGGCACTGGCCGACACCCAGTCTTTCCTGCGTTCTGTATTTCCCCAGTTGTCTGTGCTGCCTGAGCTGGATACGGATGTTGCCTTCCTGACAGCGCAGGAGCTGGAGGACCTGTATCCCGACCTGACTTCCAAGGAG
>CAKUHX010000096.1 GCA_934659475.1 uncultured Oscillospiraceae bacterium | reverse complement strand
GCCTGGGGCTGGCCACCAAGGAAAAGATCTACCAGCAGCACGAGCAGCTTAAAGACAGAAAAAAGGAGAATTACCATGACATCTGCACAGATCACAATGTTAGTTATCCTGATCGCCTATATGGCAGTCGTACTTGTAGTCGGTCTGCGCGCCTCCAAACGAGTGAGCGGCTCTGAGGACTTCCTGCTGGCCGGCCGTTCCATGGGCCTGTTCGTCCTGGTGGGCACCCTGTGCGCCACTCAGCTGGGCGGCGGCAATATCATCGGCACCTCCAACAACGGCTATAACCAGGGCCTGTCCGGCATGACCTTCGGCGTGTCTACCGGTGTTGCCATGCTCGTTCTGGGCTTCCTGATGGCCAAGCCCATGCGTAAAATGGGTCTTTGCACCATCAGTGACTATGTGTACACCAGATATAAGTCCAACACCGCCCGCGTGCTGACCTCCGTCTTCTCCTTCGCCGCCCTGGTGGGTATCCTGGCCGCTCAGGTGGGCGCCATCTCCAAGGTCCTGACCGTGTTCGGCATCAACACCAAGATGGCCGCCGTGATCGCCATCAGCATCATCATCCTCTACACTGCTTTCTCCGGTATGTGGGGCGTGGCTCTGACCGACGTGGTCCAGCTGTGCGTTATCTTTGTGGGTGTGCCCCTGACCACCATCATCGGCATGGTCAAGATCGGCGGCTGGAGCGGCATGGTCGCCAAGCTGTCCACCATGGACGTGCCCGGCGGTCTGGAGACCTACCTCAGCCCCACCGGCATCGGTCTGGCCGCCATGGCCTCTATCGCTCTGCCCATGATCGCCTATGAGATCATCGGTCAGGACTTCTATCAGCGCCTGCTGTCCGCTAAAAACGAGCATGTGGCCAAGACCGGCTGCCTGATCGCCGGCTGCATCCTCATGGCTATGGGCGTCAACAGCGCCGTGGACGGTATGCTGGCCCGCGCCTTCCTGGGCGATAGCCTGAGCGAGGTGAGCGCCATCGCCTCTCTGGCCGTTGAGGTCCTGCCCACCGTGGCCGCCGGTGTCGTGATCGCCGCCCTGTGCGCCGCGGTCATGTCCACTGCCGACTCCCTGCTGCTGGCATGCACCTCTCATGTGGTCAATGATATCTACCTGGGTGCTATGGGCAAGTCCACCAGCGATGAGGGCAGCTCTAAGGCGATCCTGCGCATGTCGGTGATCACCACTGTGGTGGTTGGTGTTGCTTCTCTGTTTGTGGCGCTGGCTATCCCCGGTATCATTACCATCCTGGACTATGCATATACCTTCTATGCCAGCGGCCTGGTGGCCCCTGTACTGCTGGGCTTGTTCTGGAAGAAGGGCAACGATAAGGCCGCTGTGACCTCTATCATCGTGGGCGGTGTAGTCGCCCTGCTGTGCGTGTTCAAAATTATTGCCCTGCCCGTGGATGAGATCATTGCCGGTATGGGCGCTTCCTTCATCACTTATGTCGTCGTGGCGCTGGCCACTGGCAGCAAGGAGTGATCCATCCACTGCTTTCAAATCGATTCCCACTCTCACCCCCTATCTATTCCGTGCGGTGAGTCCCGCCCCCGGCCGGGGCGGGGCTCACTCAACGGAAGGCGAGAGTATGATAACGCCATGACCGTTCAAAGATCCAGGAGGAGGCGCAGCAGCGTCTCCTCCTTCTTGAGAAAGGAGCAAATTTCATGGAACGACTATTACTGACAAATATTGGTGTTTTGGCTACGCCAACGGGGCGGAGAGCCAAGAAGGGGATTGAGCAGGGTGATATACAGACCCTGCGGAATGCCTGGGTGTTGATAGAAAAGGAGACCATCATCCAGGTGGGGGAGGGCAAAGCTCCGTCCATTGACGCGCAGCTGGTGGATGCAGAGGGCAAGCTGGTGACTCCGGGTCTGGTGGATGCACACACCCATCTGGTTTTTGGCGGGTGGAGACAACATGAGCTGGGACTGAAGCTGCACGGAGTTGGCTATCTGGATATTCTGGCCCAGGGGGGCGGAATCTTGTCAACGGTGAAGAGCACCCGAGCGGCGACGGAGGAAGAATTGGTTGACAAGACGGAACGGGCACTGGACGAAATGATGTCCTTTGGGACCACGACCTGTGAGGCGAAGAGCGGGTACGGCCTAAACACTTCGGAAGAACTGAAGCAGCTGCAAGTCATCCGCCGTCTCCAGGAATGTCACCCTATGGACATTACTGCTACTTTTATGGGAGGTCACGCGCTGCCTGCGGAATATAAGGAACATAGAGAGGAATATATCCGCCTGCTGTGCGAGGAGATGATCCCCGCTGCAGCGGAGCAGGGAGTGGCCCGTTTCTGCGATGTGTTTTGCGAAACAGGCGTATTTACCGCGGGGGAGAGCAGAGAGATCTTGGAGACAGGGCGCAGATATGGTCTGATCCCCAAGATCCATGCCGACGAGATCGACGCTATCGGTGGCTCTGTACTGGCCGGTGAGGTGGGTGCTGTCTCTGCAGAGCATCTGATCGTTTGCCCGCCGGAGGGGATCGCCAGCATGGCGAAGGGTGGAACGGTGGCATGTCTTCTGCCGGCCACCAGTTTTTATTTGGGGTCTGTTTTTGCACCGGCCCGGGCCATGATCGATGCGGGCGTTCCCGTAGCCATGGCTACGGACTTCAATCCGGGCTCCTGCCCCAGCCTGAACATGCAGTTCGTCATGAACCTCGGTTGCCTGAAATATAAATTGACTCCCGAAGAGGTGTTGACGGCGGTCACATTGAATGGTGCGGCTGCCATCTGCATGGCGGACTGTGTGGGGTCTTTAGAGCCGGGGAAACAGGGCGACCTGATAGTATGGGACGCGCCAGACCTGGACTATATCTGTTATCGGCTGGGGAGCAACTTGGCTGGAACAGTGATCAAAAGGGGAAAAATTATAAATCGATAGTAGATCAACACCTCCGGCTGAGCCGGAGGTGTTGATCCTTCTGTCATACAGATGGGGGTGCGCTCAATAGCCGCGGTACGCCCTGTGGTCGGCCTGGATGGCGCGCAGCTTTTCCGGGTCGCCGTACAGGTCTGCGGTCAGCACCGCCAGCACCGACGCGGCGTTTACGATCGCCTGATGGGTCTCCGGTGTGGGCATCGCCTGAGCGAACTCCTTCGTGTGGCAGGTATACGGCTTGCCGATACTCATGATCGGATGGAACGCTGGACAGTGACAGTCCGCGTTCCCGATGTCCGAAGAGCCGGTCATGCCGATCTCATCGACATAGTCCAGCCCCAGCTCGCGGAAGCATTGCTCCAC
The DNA here is from genome assembly GCA_934659475.1 of uncultured Oscillospiraceae bacterium. Classification (GTDB taxonomy): domain Bacteria; phylum Bacillota; class Clostridia; order Oscillospirales; family Oscillospiraceae; genus Lawsonibacter. Next base: position 3,208 of record CAKUHX010000096.1, on the reverse strand, counting down.
GGCCTCTTTCTCCAGCTTACTGACATACAACTCGTGGAACGGTTTGCAGAGGGGGAAGATCTCCGCCTCAGTCTGGGTGGCCAGGGCTGCGGCGCGGGCGCAGTCCTTTACCCACGCCGTGATGTCGTCCAGATCCTTACGGCGGGGCGCGCGGGTGAGGAATTCCACCTCGGCCAGCTCCGGCACGATGTTGGAGGCTGCGCCGCCGTTTTTGATGATCCCGTGGATCCGCGCGTCCGGAATAATGTGCTGGCGCATAGCGTCCGTCGCATCGAGAAACAGCCGCGCGGCGTTGAGCGCGTTGCGGCCGCTCCACGGCTCACCGGCCGCGTGCGCCGGCCGGCCATGCCATTTTACGCCGATGCCATCCAGGGCGATGAACTGGACGGCTGCTGTCGTTTCTGGCCCCATGTGGACCATCGCCACAAAATCGTAGCTGTCAAAGATCCCCTGGTCTGCCATTTCGGCTTTGGCGCCGCTGTATTCCTCATCGGGCGTGCCGATGATGTCGACGCCAAAGGAATACTCGTCCCGCAGCGCCTGAAAGGCCAGCGCCGCCAGAACACTGCTGCTGCCGCTGGCGCAGTGCCCGCAGGCGTGGCCCAGACCGCGCAGCGCGTCATACTCAGCCAGAAGGGCCATGCGCTGCCTGCGCTCCGGCGCGATCCGCCCGCGGAAGGCCGTCTCATAGCCCGCGAACGGATACTCTACCTCGATGCCGTGCTCCCGGAGAAGGGCGATGATTGCCGCCGAGCTCTTGCGCTCCTGAAGCCCCAGCTCCGGCTCACGGGCCATCCCGTCGCTGAGGGCGAAGGCCAGCGGCGAGAATTCTTTGATCTTTGCACACAGCTTTTCTTTCAAATCGTTCATCTTTTTTCTCCTGTTTTCCGTATCGGAAGGGGCGCGCCCGGCCGGAAGCCAGCCGAACCGGACTTCCGACCGAGGGGCTTTCTTATGTTATCAGACGTAGTTGATCACCGTAGCCAGAATGGCGAAGAACGACTGCAAGGCGAAAAGAACGGCAAAGACCGGCAGGATGAACTTGTACCACTTGCCCAGAGGGATCTTCGCAATGCCCATGGCGATGGCGCAGGAGGCGGTGGGCCAGAGCATATTGCTGTAGCCGTCGCCAAACTGATAGACCAGCACGGCGGTCTGACGGCTCAGGCCGGTCAGGTCGGCAAGGGGAACGATGATCGGCATGATCGCCGTGGCCTGGCCGCTGCCGGAGGGGATGAAGAAGTTCAGGAAATTCTGGAAGATCAGCATCATTTCGGCAGTCGCCCACTGGGGCAGGCCGTTCATCAGGCTGGCACAGGCGTAGACCACCGTGTCGATGATCAGGCCGGACTTCATGATGACCAGGATCGTGCGGGACAGTCCGATGACCACGATCGCGTCCATCATTTGCGAGAAAGAGGCTGAAAGGTCGCTGCAGATGTCCTCGGCGCTGCGCTTGTCGATCAGAGACGTCAGGATGCCGCCGATGAGGAACACGGCGCTCATCTCGTTGAGATACCAGCCGAAATTTAGAGAACCGAACACGATCATCACGATCGCAAGGGCCATGCCGGCGACAATGACCTTCTGCTTGCCGGTAAAGGTGCCTTCCTCCTTGGTCTCGATTTGGAAGCCGGAGAAATCCATGCCGTAGACCACGCTCTTGGTCGGGTCCTTTTTGACCTTGCTGGCGTAGCGGAGCGTGATGAACATCCATGTGCCTACAAACACCACGAATATGATGCAGCGATAGACCATGCCGGAGAACAGCGGAAGCTCTGCGATAGACTGGGCGATACCGACCGTGAACGGGTTCGTTGTGGCGGAAGCAAAGCCTACGGACACCGCGCCGTAGCACATACACACGCCGACGATCGCGTCATAGCCGAAGGCGATGGCGACGGCGATGAAGATCGGGAGAAGGCCCCAGACTGTGTCCAACTCGCCATAGGTCGAGCCGGCCAGCGCCCACAGCAGAATGGAGATGGGGACAAAGAGCTTGGCGCTCTTCTCCTTCTTGGAGATCAGCTTGCTGATGAGTGCGTTGAGGGCGCCGGTGCGCATAATGGAGTAGATCCAGAAGTAGCCGAAGAGGATAAGGAAGCTGACCTGCCCGCCGTCGACAAAGCCCTGGGCGACGGCGACGAACATACGGAACAGCGAGACAGGGTCCTGGTCAACGTGGGTGTAGCTGGACGCATCAACGACCGTTGTGCCCGCCTCGTTGACTGTATACTGATACTGGCCCGCCGGGACGACGTGGGTGGCGATGGTCACGACCACGATCAGAATGAACAGGAGGAGTTTGCTGCTGGGGAAGGAGAACTTTTTCTTGGTGAGGGAAGTCGACATACAGGAGGCCTTCTTTCGTTTGGGATAAGGGGTGGGTCCATGCGGCGTCCATACGGACGCGCCGTGCTCAAAAACGCAGAGACATACAGCTCAGGCCGCCGTCCAGCTTGCGGAACTCGGAGGTGTCGCAGAGGATCACATGGTAGCCGGCCTCTTCCACCAGCTTGGCCACGCCGGGATAGCCCTCGGGCACGATGACGTTGCCGTTCATCCAGATGCAGTTGGCCGCGTATTCCTCGCCGGCCGGGATGAGGATCTTGTTATATTTCTCAAACTCCGGCTTGGTGACAAACTCGCCGGAGACCAGCATGTTGTTGTTTTCGATGTAGTTGACACCTGTCTTGAGGTGCAGGACCTCTTCCAGAGCGACCTCGGAGCAGGTCATGCCGTATTGGGCAAGGATCGCGGCGAACTGGCGGATGCCCTCTTCGTTCGTGCGCGCGGAGCGGCCCACATAAAAGTGGTCGCCCACCATCATCACATCGCCGCCCTCCAGGCTGCCCTCGCCGGTGATGAAGTGGATCTTGTCCTCGGGGTAGAACTTCTGGATGGCGGACAGGATCTCGTTTTTCTCGCCGTTGCGGGAGGCGGCGCCGGGGTTGGTGATGATCGCACAGCTCTTGGTCACCACCGCGGGATCCTCCACGAACACGGAGTCGGGGTATTCCTCCAGCGGCGGGAGCACCTCCACCTGTACACCGCACTGCTTGAGACACTCGATATAGTGCTCGTGCTGCTTACAAGCCAACTCATAGTCCGGCTTGCCGGGGTAGAGACCGCTGGTGATACCGCTCACTAACGCTTTGCAGGGCTTTCTGACAATACAATTGTGAAACATGATCGTTCCTCCTATATA
>CAKUHX010000095.1 GCA_934659475.1 uncultured Oscillospiraceae bacterium | reverse complement strand
CCAGGGACAGGGCGTTGGGGGAATAGGGCCGCCCGCAGCGGTCCAGCACAACGTGGTCCTCCGTCTCCTCCCGGGTCCACAGGTCCTTCTGCCGCCCGCTCTCCTTCAGCAGCAGGTCGTACATGTCGTCCGGCATATACAGGGCCCGGACCGAGGCGCGGGTCTTGGTCTCCTTCTCTACGATGACGGCGCCGCAGGCGGTGCGGGCCTGGCGGATGAAGATCAGGCGGCGGTGAAAGTCCACGCAGTCCCAGCACAGGCCGCACACCTCCTCCCGCCGCAGGCCGAAGCTGCCCGCCAGCTTCACCGGCAGCTCCAGGGGCTGCCCCTCGATCAGGCGGTACAGCCGCCGCAGCTCCTGCAGGTCATAGAAGCTGGCCTCCCGGGGGATGACCCGGGGCGGCTCCACCCGCTCCATGGGGGAGGCGTACAGCAGCTCCTCCCGCACCGCGGCCCGCAGGGCGGCGGAGAGCATATCGTGATGGCGGCGGGCGGTGTTGCTGGACAAGCCGGACTGGCGCTGGAGCCGGATGTAATACTGCTGGATGTCCCAGGGACTCAGCTGCCCCAGCAGGATGTCCCCCAGCTGGGGGACCACATGGTTTTCGATCATTTTCCGATAGGCGTATGCCGTGGTCTCTGCCCGGTTGGGGCAGACGATGGTGTCCATCCAGCAGTTCAGCCACTCCTCCAGGGTATACCCCCGGGCGGGGGCTGCCTTCGCCCGCTCCTGTCCGATCAGGCTGCTGCGCCGGGCGGCCCGGGCGGCGGCCAGGGTAGAAAAGGTGCGGCACTGGCGTCTTCTGTGTCCCGCGTCGTCCTTGCCCAGATCCACGGTCAGGTAGTAGCGCCTGCGCTCCTCGTCATAAGAAATATTGGGTTCGATGATCTTTCTTGCCATGGTCATGGCCTCCCTCTCTGTAGTTCCCCAGGGCGGGGACAGAAAAAGGATAGCACAAGGCTGCGTCTTTTCATCTGTCTGGAACTGTGCTACAATACGGATACTGAAATTTCCCGCTCCATCCGGCGGAGCGGTGCAGACACGGGAGGACACCATGATCCGAGTGAGCAATATCCCCCTGCCCCCGGACGGGGACCTGGAGCAACTGAAAAAACGGGCGGCGGCGGAGCTGGGCCTGCGGCCCGGACGGCTGGGCGGGATGGAGCTGCTGCGGCAGTCCATCGACGCCCGGAAGAAGAACGACGTGCACTACGTCTATACGGTGGGGGTGTCTCTGCCCGACGAGGAGGCGGTGCTGCGCGCCGCCCCGGGAAAGCATCTGGACCGGATCGCTCCGGCGGAATATGTCCTGCCCCGGCCCCGGCGCGTCTCTCCCCTGCCCCCGGTGGTGGCGGGCATGGGCCCGGCGGGGCTGTTCGCCGCCCTGACTCTGGCCCGCATGGGCTTAAAGCCCATCGTGCTGGAGCGGGGCCGCCCGGTGGAGGAGCGCACAGAGGACGTGGAGCACTTCTGGCGCACCGGGCAGTTGTCCCGCACCTCCAACGTGCAGTTCGGCGAGGGGGGCGCCGGCACCTTCTCCGACGGCAAGCTGACCACCGGCACCAGCGACCCCCGGCAGAGCCTTGTGTTCCGCACCTTTGTGGAGCACGGCGCGCCACGGGACATCCTGTGGTCTCACAAGCCCCACATCGGCACCGACGTGCTGCGGCAGGTGGTGGCCTCCCTCCGGCGGGAGATCCTCTCTCTGGGGGGCGAGGTGCGCTTTGAAAGCCAGCTGTGGGCCCTGCGCCGCGACGGGGGCCAGCTCACCGGCATCACGGTGATGACGGAGCAGGGGCCCTATGACATGGACTGTGACGCCCTGATCCTGGCCCCGGGACATTCCGCCCGGGACACCTTCCGGATGCTGTATGAGGCGGGGGTGCCCATGGAGCAGAAAAAATTCGCTATCGGCGTGCGCATCGAGCACTTACAGAGCCAGGTGAGCGCCGCCCAGTTTGGCCCCGCGTGGGAGCAGCTGCCCCCGGCGGACTACAAGCTGGCCTGTCATCTGCCCAATGGCCGGTCGGCCTTCACCTTCTGTGTGTGTCCCGGGGGGCAGGTGGTGGCCGCCGCCAGCGACTACGGCCAGGCGGTGACCAACGGCATGAGCCTGCGGGCCCGGGACGGAAAAAACATCAACGGCGGCTTTCTGGTAGGGGTGGGCCCGGAGGACTTCCCCGGGGACGACCCCCTGGCGGGAGTGCGTTTTCAGGAGCAGTGGGAGCGGGCGGCCTGGCTGCGGGGGGGGGAGAGCTTCCGCGCCCCGGCCCAGCTGGTGGGGGATTTTCTGGCCCGCCGCCCCTCGGCGGGGCCGGGGGAGGTCGCGCCCACCTATCGCCCCGGGGTGACCTGGGGGGCGCTGGACGGCGTTCTGCCCGATCACGTCACCGACACCCTGCGGGGGGCCATCTCCCTGTTTGACCGGAAGCTCCGCGGCTTTGCCCGGCCGGACGGGGTGCTCACCGGGGTGGAGACCCGGTCCTCCTCCCCCCTGCGCATCCTGCGGGACGGGTCGGGGCGATCCGCCCTGCGGGGGCTGTACCCCTGCGGCGAAGGAGCGGGCTACGCCGGCGGCATCGTCAGCGCCGCCGTGGACGGCGTGCGCATTGCAGAGGCGGTGGCTCAGGGATGAGGATCACGGCAAACGGCATATCCCGCCCCCCGTGGCTCCTGTGGGCCGCGCTGCTGCTCCCCGCCGCACTGGTGGGTCTGTTTGAGTGGGCCAGATCCCGTCCCGGTCTGCTGGCCGCCTGGGTCACCGGATGCATGGCCCCCCTGGAGCAGGCCCTGGGCCGGCTGTGGGGGCTGTTCCCCTTCTCCGTGGGGGAGCTGCTCACCGCTCTGTTTCTGGGCGGCAGTCTGGTTTGGCTGATCTTCGCCCTCCTCCGCCTGCGGCGGGAGGGATGGCGGCGCTGTCTGCGCCGTCTGGCCACCCTGGGGGCGGCCTGGCTGTGGCTGTGGGCCGGATCCTGCTGGCTGTGGAACGCCGCCTATTACGCCCCCAGCTTTCAGCAGCGCAGCGGCCTGACGGCCGCCCCCTACTCCGTGGAGGAGCTGGCTCAGGTCACCGCCGTCTACGCCCGGCGGGCAGCGGAGCTGTCCGATCAGGTGCCCCGCACAGAGGACGGCGGCTTTCTGCGGGACACCGGCAGCTGGTTCCGGACAGCGGAAACGCTGTACGAGGGGATCGCGGCGGAGTTCCCCTGTCTGGCGGCGGACACCGGCCGGGCCAAGCCCATCGTGTGCTCCCGCCTGCAAAGCATTCTGGGCTTTACCGGAGTGTACTTCCCCTTTACTGGCGAGGCCAATGTGAACGTGGACGCCCCGGCCTGTCTGATCCCCGCCACCATCGCCCACGAACTGAGCCACCAGCGGATGGTGGCCTCGGAGAACGAGGCCAACTTTGTGGGCATCGCCGCCTGTCTCACCAGCGGCGACTCGGTGTTTGCCTACTCCGGCGCTCTGGATGGGCTGATCTCTCTGAGCAACGCCCTGTGCTCCGCGGCCCCCGACACCTGGTATGCGATCGCGGAGACGTATTTCACCCCGGAGCTGTCCCGGGACTGGGAGGACGACCGGGCCTACTGGGCCGCCCTGGAGTCCCCCCTGGAGGACAGGGCCGGACAGACCTACGACGCGTTTCTCAAGCAGAACGGCCAGGAACTGGGCCTGCGCTCCTACGGGGCCTGTGTGGACCTGCTGGTGGCCTGGGAAAAGAGCAAAGCATAGATCCAGCGGTCTTTCCGCCCCTTATGCGGGGCGGAAAGACCGCTGGTGGTTTTACCGGCTCATCAGCCAGACGATCAGCGCCAGCCACAGCAGGGCGATCAGGGGGAAACCGAAGCGGAAATACCAGTGCTTGGTCTTGTGGTGGAACGCCCGCATCCCCAGGCAGCCGCCCACGCCGCCACCCAGGAGCACCGGCAGGAACAGGGCTTTCTCCGAGATGCGCCACGCCCCACATCTGGCCTTATGCTTGTCGATGCCCATCAGGGCAAAGGCCAGCACATTCACGGCGATCAAATAGCAGACGAGCACCTTGCCCCACAGCTGCGCATTTACGATCATGGTATCCTCTCCTTTTTGGACAGTATAACACAGCCCGCACCCCCCGGCAAGGCGCCGCCCCGGCAGGCTTTTCCTTTTTAAGGCCGGTCCACCCTCCCCTTCCGCGGGTCAAAGTCCCGCATAAACTTTCCGATCCAGCTCTCCCATCACCGGTATTTTTTGCGTCCGGCCGCCGCGGCCCGTTCAAGCCGCGGCTTAGTGGGAGACAGTCCGTCTTTTCTTTCCCAAGAGACACGTTATGGGGCTGTAAACGCCCATGTTTCATAAAAAAATCGACAAAACTGCATCCTGTGTATTGCAATATTTCCTGCACAAGGATATAATGATTCAGCCGCGCGGTGTACTGGTCCGTTCTCCGCGCCGCATTGGAATGAAGGACGGCTTCAGCGGCGGCCGCAGCCACAGGCTGGGCCCCGGCATACGGCCGTCGCGTTGACGAAAGGAAGGATAAAAACTATGGCTCACAAGTATCTGTACCTGTTTACCGAGGGCAACGCCAACATGCGTGAGCTGCTGGGCGGCAAGGGCGCCAATCTGGCCGAGATGACCAACATCGGCCTGCCCGTGCCCCAGGGCTTCACCATCAGCACCGAGGTATGCACCAAGTATTACGAGGACGGCGAGCAGATCACCCCCGAGCTTCAGGCCGAGATCATGGAGTACGTGGCCAAGATGGAGGAGATCACCGGCAAAAAGTTCGGCGATCACGAGAACCCCCTGCTGGTCTCCGTGCGTTCCGGCGCCCGCGCCTCTATGCCCGGCATGATGGACACCATCCTGAACCTGGGCCTGAACGAGGACGTGGTGGACGTCATCGCCAAGAAGTCCAACAATCCCCGCTGGGCCTGGGACTGCTACCGCCGCTTTATCCAGATGTACTCCGACGTGGTCATGGAGGTGGGCAAGAAGTACTTCGAGCAGCTCATCGACCAGATGAAGGCCAAGCGCGGCGTCACCCAGGACGTGGAGCTGACCGCCGATGACCTGAAGGAGCTGGCCATGCAGTTCAAGGCCGAGTATAAGTCCAAGATCGGCCAGGACTTCCCCACCGACCCCAAGGAGCAGCTCATGGGCGCCATCAAGGCCGTGTTCCGTTCCTGGAACAACCCCCGCGCCATCGTCTACCGCCGCATGAACGACATCCCCGGCAGCTGGGGCACCGCCGTCAACGTGCAGTCCATGGCCTTCGGCAACATGGGCGACGACTGCGGCACCGGCGTTGCCTTTACCCGTAACCCCGCCACCGGCGAGAAGAAGCTGTTCGGCGAGTTCCTGACCAACGCCCAGGGCGAGGACGTGGTGGCCGGCGTGCGCACCCCCATGCCCATCAGCGAGATGGCCGAGAAGTTCCCCCAGGCTTACGCCGACTTCGTCAAGGTCTGCGACATCCTGGAGGAGCACTACCGCGATATGCAGGACATGGAGTTCACCGTTGAGCACGGCAAGCTCTATATGCTGCAGTGCCGCAGCGGCAAGCGCACCGCCGCCGCCGCCCTGAAGATCGCCTGCGACCTGGTGGACGAGGGCATGATCGACGAGAAGCGGGCCGTGGCCATGATCGAGCCCCGCACTCTGGACACCCTGCTGCACCCCCAGTTCGACCCCGCCGCACTGAAGAAGGCCACCCCCGTGGCCTCCGCTCTGGCCGCCTCCCCCGGCGCCGCCTGCGGCAAGATCGTCTTTACCGCTGAGGACGCCAAGGAGTGGGCCGAGCGGGGCGAGAAGGTCATTCTGGTCCGTCTGGAGACCTCTCCCGAGGATATCGAGGGCATGGTCGCCGCTCAGGGCATCCTGACCGTCCGCGGCGGTATGACCTCTCACGCCGCCGTCGTGGCCCGCGGCATGGGCACCTGCTGCGTTTCCGGCTGCGGCGCCATCGTCATGGACGAGGCCAACAAGCAGTTCACTCTGGCCGGCCGCACCTATCACGAGGGCGACTGGATGAGCCTGGACGGCTCCACCGGCAACATCTATGGCGAGGCTATCCCCACCACGGACGCCTCTATCTCCGGCGAGTTCGGCCGCATCATGGGCTGGGCCGACAAGTACCGCGTGCTGAAGGTCCGCACCAACGCCGATAACCCCCGCGACACCGCTCAGGCCGTGAAGTTCGGCGCTGAGGGCATCGGCCTGTGCCGCACCGAGCACATGTTCTTCGAGGCCGACCGTATCCCCGCCATCCGCGAGATGATCTGCTCCGACACCAAGGAGCAGCGGGAGAAGGCGCTGGCCAAGCTGGAGCCCATGCAGCAGGGCGACTTCGAGGCCATGTACGAGGCTCTGGAGGGCCGTCCCATGACCATCCGCTTCCTGGATCCCCCCCTGCACGAGTTCGTTCCCACCGAGGAGGCCGACATTGAGCTGCTGGCCAAGGATATGGGCAAGTCTGTTGCCGACATCAAGGCCATCATCGCCGGCCTGCATGAGTTCAACCCCATGAT
>CAKUHX010000094.1 GCA_934659475.1 uncultured Oscillospiraceae bacterium | reverse complement strand
TGGATCAGGGCCTCGGTGCGGGTGTCGATGGAAGAGGTGGCCTCGTCCAGGATCATCACCGGGGGATCGGCCACGGCGGCCCGGGCGATGGCCAGCAGCTGCCGCTGGCCCTGGCTCAGGTTGGCCCCGTCGCCGGTGACCATGGTCTGATACCCCTGGGGCAGGCGGCGGATGAAGGAGTGGGCGTTGGCGCTCTTGGCGGCGGCGATGCACTCCTCGTCCGTGGCGTCCAGGCGGCCATACCGGATGTTGTCCATGATGGTGCCGGTGAACAGGTGGGTGTCCTGAAGCACGGCCCCCAGAGAGCGGCGCAGGTCGTCCTTCCGGATGGACTTCACATCGATGCCGTCATAGGTGATCAGGCCGCCCTGGATCTCATAAAAGCGGTTGATCAGGTTGGTGATGGTGGTCTTGCCCGCGCCGGTAGAGCCCACGAAGGCGATCTTCTGGCCGGGGTTGGCATATACGCTCACGTCGTGAAGGATGGGCTTGCCGGGGATATAGGAGAAGTCCACATGGCTGAAGCGCACCGCCCCCTTCAGCTCGGTGTAGATGAAGTCCTCCCCCTTCTCGCTGCGCACCGCGCCGCGGATGGGGTGCAGGGTCATCTGTCCGTCAGGTCCGGGATACTTCCAGGCCCAGCCGGTGCCGTTGTGATCCACCTGGACGCAGCCGTCGGGCAGGGTCAGGATCTGCACCAGCTCCATGCCGCTGGTGCGGGGCACTCTCCAGGCCCAGGTGCCCGTGCGGGCCTCGCCGGGAGCCAGGGGGGTCAGCAGGCCGCCCTCCTTCCGGGCTCGCACCAGAGTGACCTGCCCCTCGTCCGCCTCGGGCTGGGTGTCCATCACTTCGAAGATGCGCTCCGCGCCCGCCATGGCGGACAGCAGGGTGGACATCTGCTGGGAGATCTGGTTCAGGGGCTGGCCGATCTGCTTGGAGTAGTTCAGGTAGATCACCAGTCCACCCTGGTCGAAGCCGTTGAGCACCGACAGCACGCCGCCCAATGCGGCGGTGAGGGCGTAGCTGATGTTCATCAGGTTGTTGGACACGGGCATGATCATGATGGAGTAGTAGTTGGCCTTCTGGGCGGCATCCCGGTAGGCGCCGTTCAGGGCGCGGAACTCCGCCTTGGCCTGCTCCTCGTGGGTAAAGGCTTTGACCACCTTCAGCCCCTCTACGATCTCCTGGATCTCGCCGTTCACCTTGCCCAGGGCGGATTGCTGGGCCTGGTAATACTTCCGGCTGCGGCCGCCCAGGGTCTTGAACAGCCACATAGTCAGGGCCAGCACCACGGCGGTGGAGAGGAACAGCTTCCAGTTGGTGGCCAGCATCACGGCCACCAGGCCCACGAACATCAGGCAGCTGGAGAACAGGGAGACCAGGCTCTGCTCCAGGGCCATCTGCACGTTGTCCGCGTCGTTGGTAAAGCGGCTCATCAGCTCGCCATGGGGGTGGCGGTCGAAGTAGGAAAGGGGCAGCTGCTGGAGCTTTTCAAACAGCTCCTTACGCAGGCGGTTGGTGCCTCTCTGGGCCAGGCGGATCATGATGGCGCTCTGGAAATAGATGGCCACGCAGCCCACCAGATAGACCGCCACCAGCTTGAGGATCGCCAGCCCCAGGCCGGCAAAGTCGGTGCAGCCGGACCAGATAAAGTCGTTGATGATGCCCCGCATCATATAGGTGCCGCCGATGTTAGTGGCCACCGAGGTGACCAGACACAGCAGCACCAGCAGCAGGGGCAGGGAGCTCTGGGTGAGGTAGCCCAGCAGGCGCAGGGCGGTCTTTTTCAGGTCCTTGGGCTTGGCAAAGCCGCCGCGGCCGCGCATTGGTCCTGGCATTATTCCTGCACCCCCTCTTGCTGAGACTGATAGATCTCCTGATAAATGGTGTTGCTGGCCAACAGCTCCTCGTGGGTGCCCTGGCCGGCGATCTTTCCGTCGTCCAGCACCAGGATCTCATCGGCATACTGCACGGAGGAGATCCGCTGGGCGATGATGATCACGGTGGTCCCCTTCAGGTTTTTGGCGAAGGAGGCGCGGATAGCCGCCTCGGTGGCGGAGTCCACGGCGGAGGTGCTGTCATCCAGGATCAGGATGGCGGGGTGCCGCAGCATGGCCCGGGCGATGCACAGACGCTGCTTCTGCCCGCCGGAGACGTTCACGCCCCCCTGCTCCAGCACGGTGTCAAAGCCGTCGGGGAAGGACATGATAAAGTCGTAGGCCTGAGCGTCCTTGGCAGCTTGGATCATCTGCTCCTCTGTTGCATCGGGGTCGCCCCACAGCAGGTTCTCCCGGATGGTGCCGGAGAACAGCACGTTGCTCTGCAGCACCATGCCGATGCGGCTGCGCAGCTGCTCCAGGGGGTAGTCCCGCACGTCCATGCCGTCCACCAGGACGGCGCCGCCGGTGACGTCGTAGAACCGGGGGATCAGGTTGACCAGAGAGGATTTGCCCGTGCCGGTGCCGCCCACAATGGCCACGAACTGGCCGGGCCGGACGGTGAAGCTGATGTGCTCCAGCACGTCGTCTCCGGTGCCGGAGGCCACGTATTTGAAGGATACGTCCCGGAACTCCACCTCTCCCCGGGGAGCGGGCAGGGTGCGGGCGGCGGAACGGTCGCTATTTTCCACGGAGGGCTCGGTGTCCAGCACCTCGTTGATGCGGCGGGCGCAGGCCTGGGCTCTGGACAGCTGAAGCAGGGTCATGGCCACCATCATTACGCTCATCAGGATCTGAGATACATAGGTGAGGATGGCCTGCAGATCGCCCAAGTCGAAATCGGCCTGCATGACCATCTTGCCCCCCAGATAGAGCACCCCCACCGTGGCGCCGTTCATGGCCACGGTCATCAGGGGCATCATGGTGATCACCCGCAGGCCCACGTTCATGCCCGCCTGGGTCAGCTGGTCGTTGGCGGTTTTGAATTTGGATTTTTCGTGGTCCTGGCGGACGAAGGCCTTCACCACCCGAATGGCCACCAGATTTTCCTGCAAGGTGTTGTTCAGTCCGTCGATCTTCTGCTGCATCACCTGGAACAGGCGGGAGCAGATCTTCATGATGACGCCGATGCCCAGAGCCAGCACTGGGATGACCGCCAGCAGGATCAGGGACAGGCGGGCGTTCAGCCGGATGGTGATCGCCAAGGCCACGATCAGCATCACCGGGGCCCGCCACAGCATACGCAGGCCCATGTTCAGCATCATGGTCATAGCGTTCACATCGTTGGTGGTGCGGGTGATAAGGGAGGCGGAGGAGAACCGGTCGATGTCCGCGAAGGAGAAGGACTGGATCTTGTCAAACAGGCACTGGCGCAGGTTGGCGCCGAAGCCCTGGCTGGCAAAGGTGGCGTATTTGGCGCTGAGCACGCCGAACACCATGGCCAGCACAGACAGCAGCAGCATCACGCCCCCCAGCAGAAAGATGCGGCCGGTGTCTCCGGCGGGGATGGCCTCATCCACGATCTTCGCCATCACAAGGGGGAGGATCAGTTCGCAGATGACCTCCAGCACGATGAAGATGGGGGACCGCACAGCCTCCTTTTTATACCCCTCCAAATGGGTCATAAACAGGGAAAACAAGTTAAGCTTCCTCCTTTTTGCACGCGGGGGCCCGGCCGCCCCGCAGGTTGTTCAGCATACGCTGGCGGAAGGACAGCAGCTGAAGCTGTTCCTCCGGGGTAAATCCGGACAGCATCCGGTGGGACACCGCCGCGAAGGACTCCACACAGCCCTGGATGGCGTCCCGGCCCTTGTCCGTCAGCTGGATCTGGTTGCGCCGGGCGTCCTCCTGGCCGGGGGTGCGGGTAATGTAGCCTCCCTTTTCCAGGGATTTCAGAGAGTTTGCCACCGCCGCCGGAGAGATATGCAGCAGCTCGGCCAGATCCCGCTGGGCAAAGCAGCGCGCCTCGGGATCCCGGTCTGAGGACTGCAGGATACACAGCAGCATGGGGTGGCCGATCTCATTCAAGCCCCGGGCGGCCAGCTCGCTGTTGATGGCACAGCGGTGGGCCTGGTCGATCTGGCGGGAGAGCAGCTCCAGCTGCCGAAAGCTATCGTCCATAAGGCCCCTCCTTTCAAATAATAAACGTGTTAATAATTAACATGTTGACTATTTTAGCAGGACATGAAAAAATGTCAAGGGGGAAAAGGCGGGTCCAAAAATCGTTTGCAAAAAGCCCCCGGATGTGTTTGTTCATCCGGGGGCCGAAACGATAAAATGCGGCTCAGTCCTGCCACAGGGGGGCGGGGTAGCGGCCGTCCCTTGTCATCCGGGCCAGCGCGTCCACCACAACGGGCTTATCCTGGGGATAGGTCACGCCGTACCACCGGTCGCCGGAGCGCAGCACCTTCACCTGGGCCTTGCCCCCGCCGATCAGATCGGCCACCACGGCGGGCAGGAAATACTCCCCCTTCAGAGGATCTTCCACCAGGGTCCGCCGCAGGAAGGCGGGGAACTCCACCTTGGCCTCGTCCATAAAGCTGCGGGTAAAGCCCCACAGGTTCATGGACACCACCGTGTCTCCCGCCAGGGCGGTCCAGGTGGCGCCGCCGTCCTCGGTATACCGGGCGTTGTCCCCGTCCTTGGCGATGCGGGTGCGCTCGGTGATCTGGCGCAGGAAGCCGTTTTCGTCCTCCTCACACACGCCCCGGGCCACAGTGCCGTTCTCCGTCACCGTGTTGCCCAGACGATAGCCCACCATGGCGTATCGATACACGCCCCCCTCGTCGGGGTTGGCGGACAGGTAGTCATAGATCTCCTGGAACGCCTCCGGCCCATAGTAGTCATCGGCGTTGATCACGGCGAAGGGGCCGTCCACCAGCCTGCGGGCGGCCAGAACGGCGTGGCAGGTGCCCCAGGGCTTCTCCCGCCCCTCGGGCACAGTATAGCCCGCGGGCAGATCCTTCAGCTCCTGAAACGCGTATCCCACCTTCATATACCGGGACAGGCGGTCGCCGATGGCGGCCCGGAAGGCCCTCTCCAGCTCCGGCTTGATGACGAACACCACCGTGTCAAAGCCGGCGCGGCGGGCATCGAAGATCGAGTAGTCGATGATCAGCTCGCCGTTGGGGCCCACGGGGTCGATCTGCTTCAAACCGCCGTAGCGGCTGCCCATGCCGGCGGCCATCACGACGAGAACAGGTTTTTCCATAGTAAGATCTCCTTTACAGGAACAGCGGGGCCGAGATCCTCGGCCCCCTGTCCCCATTATACACGATCCCGGGAAAATAACAAGCCCCGGCGGGATCATTTTCCCCGCCGCCCGCCGCCCAGCAGCAGGAGCAGCAGCCCGGCAAAAATGGCGAAGTCAGCGGCGTTGAACACAAGGGCCTTCCCCCTTCCCGGCAGGCGGGGAAAGCGCAGATAGTCCAGCACCCTTTTGTGCCGCAGGCGCTCATACAGGTTGGCGGCTCCGCCCCCCAGGGCCAGCCCGCCGCCGACTCTGGCCGCCGGACCGACAGGCTGGGCCGCCGTCCAGACCAGCAGAGCAAGCGCCCCGGTGGTCAGAGCACACAGGGGCCGGCCTGTCAGCTTCAGGCCAAAGGCCGCCCCGCAGTTATACATGGGCTCCAGAGAGGCTCGGCCGCCCCACAGGGGCCGGGGAGCCGCACCGGTCAGTCTTTTCCGGAGAACGGCGCATAGGGCGAACACCGCTGCGGCGATCAAAGCGGTCAGGATCATTGCTCCCCCTCCTTCTTCTGCCGGGCCTGCTCCATGGCGTGCTTCACCGGGTGAGAGCGGCTGGAGCGGTCCATGCGGGCGGAGAGGATGGCGGAGATCTGCCCCCGGGCCTGCTCGATCTCCTGCCGCAGCTGAAGGGCGGACAGGCGCAGGGCCCCGTGGCCCAGAATGATCAGCTGCTCAGGCCCGTCGGAGGTGGCCACCCGCACCCGGTGCTCCTTCGCCAGATCATAGGTGGCCCGTTCGATGTAGGCGTCAGCAGTCTGAGCCTCCTTCGTGTAGGCCACATAGACACCGTTGACCTGCTCCAAACTGCCGGGATTGCCCTTCACCTTATAGGCATCGAAGACCAGAATGATCTCGTCCCCCCGGAAGGCCCGGTAGTTGGCCAGCACGTCCAGCAGCAGCTTCCGGGCGGCATCCAGACTGTCCCGGGCCACGGCCTGAAGCTCCGGCCAGGCGAAGATGATGTTGTATCCGTCTACCAGCAGATAGTCCGGGCCGGACTTCTGCTCCCGAATGGTGTAGCTGTCCGCCAGCTCCCGCCGGGCGGGGGGACGCTGGGGCTGAAAGTCCCGGCGCTGCACCTTGCCGTAGGTCTGCTCGAAGATGGCCATCAGCTCCTTGTCCCCGGCCAGCCCAGCCCCGGCGGGGGCGCGGGGGGCGGCGGGGGCAGGATCCTCCCCCTTGGGGGACAGGGACAGGCCGCTGTCCACATGGGCCATGGCGGGCACGTCCCGCCATGAAACGATCCCCCCTGAGCCGTGGTCGCAGAACACGGAGTCGGCGGGGTTGGCGGCGTCCCGCTCCGGATCGTAGCCCCGGGCGGCCACGGCGGCCGCCTGGTCGGCGCAGGGCCGGAAGCCTCCGGGGGAGTATTGCAGCCGGCCCAGC
>CAKUHX010000093.1 GCA_934659475.1 uncultured Oscillospiraceae bacterium | reverse complement strand
ACCCCGCCCCGCTGGTCATCGGGCAGCTGATCGACGCCATCAAGCACGGCGGCTACGACCCCCACAAGGTGGCCCTGTTCATCACCCAGACCGGCGGCGGCTGCCGGGCCTCCAACTACATCCACCTGCTGCGCAAGGCTCTGGCTAAGGCAAACCTGGCTTTTGTGCCGGTGATCTCAGTCAACCTGTCCGGACTGGAGAAGAACCCCGGCTTCTCCCTCACCCTTCCCCTGATCCGCAAGATGGTGTACGCCATGATGTACGGCGACCTGATCGTCAACGTGGCCAACCAGGTGCGGCCCTATGAGCTTCAGCCCGGCGCGGCCGACGCCATGACCGAGGCCTGGCAGACCAAGCTGATCCAGGGTTTCCAGCAGGGCAAGGGCATGAGCCGCCGGCAGATGTCCCGCATCTTCGACCAGATCTGCGCCGACTTCGCCGCCATCCCTGTCTCTCATGAAGAGAAGGTACGCGTAGGCGTGGTGGGGGAGATCTATGTGAAGTTCTCCCCCCTGGGCAACAACGACCTGGAGCAGTTCCTGCTGTCCGAGGGGGCGGAGCCCGTAGTGCCCGGCCTGACGGACTTTATGATCTTCAAGATCTACAACCGCGTGGTGGACGTGGATCTGTACGGCGGCAAGTGGATCAAGAAGGCCGCCTGCACCGCCTTTATGAAATACATCGAGGCCTGCCAGCACGACCTGATCCACGCCCTGGAGCGTTCCGACCGTTTCCGCGCCCCCGGGGACTTCGCCGACCTCCACCGCCTGATCCAGGGCTACCTGGGGGACGGCAACAAGATGGGCGAGGGCTGGCTGCTCACCGCCGAGATGCTGGAGCTGATCCACTCAGGCACCCCCAACATCGTCTGTACCCAGCCCTTCGGCTGCCTGCCCAACCATATCGTGGGCAAGGGCATGATCCGCCGCCTGAAGGATGACTACCCCTACAGCAACATCGTAGCCATCGACTACGACCCCGGCGCCACCAAGATCAACCAGGAGAACCGCATCAAGCTCATGCTGGCCAACGCCAAGGCCCTGGCCCGCACTCAGAAGGAGCACGAGCAGGACGGCCGCCCCGGCGGCGGCTCCGGCTCTCCCGTTCAGGAAAAGCCGGCAAGCGAGGCCCCCGCGCCCCATCAGGACGCCCCCGCCGCCCCCCAGACGGCGGCTGTCTCCCCCGTATAACAAAGAGCCCCCATCCGCAATGCGGATGGGGGCCTCTTCCTGCCATAAAAAAACAGCTGCAGACCCAAATGGATCTGCGGCTGTTTTCAAGTTTACATCATTTTCACGGTGTAGTACACCAGCAGGGCGAACACCCAGGCCACTGCGGCGTACATCAAATAATAGGCCACTGCAGCGCCCGCGAACTGGGCCGCGGCCACGGCCACGATGCCACCGATGCAGGTGACATAGACCAGCAGATAGTTGGCTTTGCGGGGCAGAAGCTGCATCTCCCGTCCGGCCAGGACTACTGCGCCGCCTTTCTTCTCCAGCGCCAAGGCCAGAACAGCTACCAGGATCAGGGCGATGACCGTCAACGCCGTATACAGCAACCGTCCGCCGGAGGTGCGCACCAGCCACAGCCCCACCGCCGCGAACCCGGCGGCGATACCGGCTAGGAAAAACTCCCGCTGGTACAGGTAGTAGATCAGGGCAAGTCCCGCCCAGGCGGGTACCAGGATAAACAGCATCCGCACACCGGCGGCGTTGAAAGTGATGACCACATAGCCGCACACCGCAGCCGCGCCGCAGGCGGCGGCCAGGGCCACGGGCAGGGACAGTCCACCGCTCTCCTTCCGCAGGCGCAGCCCGGCCCAGACCAGACAGGCGGCCGCACCAGCCAGCCCCACCCAGCGGGCGGCCCGCAGGACGTGCACGATCGTCTCCGCCGCGGCGATGCCGCTGTCGGTCACACGGAAGTTGATATAGTATTTGTTCACCATCAGCAGCAGGAACTCCAGCACGATGGCCCCGGCCACCCACAGCAGTCCGCGGTTCAGGGCCGAGTCCTCCTGATGCTGACGCGCTTTCTTCTGATCTTTATCCATCAAAAACCATTCTCCTTACCAGAGCGTTCCGCCGAAGGTCCCTCCAGCAGTCGCCCAGCCGAGTTTATATTTTATCAGATACCCCCCTTTTTTGCAAGACAAAAAAAGGAATCTTAAAAGAAAATACATAATTGCCCGGACATGGCAAAGCGCCGCTCTTTTCGAGCGGCGCTTTTGTGATCGCGTGTTCAGTTTTACGCGCCGAAGAAACGGTCGTGGATGGCCTGGACGGCCCGGTCGGCGTCCCGCTCGTCGATGAGGACGGAGACTTTGATCTCGCTGGTGGAGATCATATGGATATTGATGTTCTCGCTGTACAGGGCCTCGAACATCTTGGAGGCCACGCCGGCGTTGTTGGCCATGCCGGCGCCCACGATGGAGATCTTGGCCACCTGCTCGCTCAGCTCGATGTTGTGGAAGCCGATGGACTCCCGGTGCTCCTCCAGCACCTGGGCGGCCCGCTGGGCGTCGCTCTTGGCCACGGTAAAGCTGATGTCCTTGGTGTCGTCCCGGCCAATGGACTGAAGGATCAGATCCACGTTGATGCCCTCCTTGCCCAGGAGAGAGAAGATCTTAAAGGCGATGCCCGGGCGGTCCTGCAGGCGCACCAGGGCCAGACGGGCCACGTTCTTGTCCTTGGCAATGCCGCTGACATAGGATTTTTCCATGGATTTGACTACCTCCTTAACTTTGGTGCCGGGGTTCCCGCTGAAGCTGGACAGCACCTCCAGATCGACATTATAGCGCTTTGCCATCTCGACGGAGCGGTTGTGCAGCACCTGGGCGCCCAGACTGGCCAGTTCCAGCATCTCGTCAAAGGTGATGGCGTCCAGCTTCCTGGCCCCCTTCACATGGCGGGGATCGGCAGTGTACACGCCATCCACATCGGTGTAGATCTGGCACAGGTCGGCGTGGAGCGCGGCGGCCAGAGCCACGGCCGAGGTGTCGGAGCCGCCCCGGCCCAGGGTGGTGATGTCGTCATACTTGTTGATGCCCTGGAAGCCGGCCACCAGCACGATCTTTTTCTTGTCCAGCTCGGCCTGGATACGCTCGGTATTGATCTTGCGGATCCGCGCGGAGCTGTAGTGGGTATCGGTGCTCATCCCCGCCTGCCAGCCGGTAAGGGAAATGGCCTGGTAGCCCATGGCCTCGATGGCCATGGCGCACAGGGAGATGGAGATCTGCTCGCCAGTGGACAGCAGCATGTCCATCTCCCGGCGGGACGCCTTGGGGTTGATCTCCTGGGCTTTGGCGATCAGGTCGTCGGTGGTGTCCCCCTGGGCGGACAGCACCGCCACCACGCTGTGGCCCTTGCGGTAGGTCTCCGTAATGATGCGGGCCACATTGCGGATACGGTCGGCGTCGGCAACGGAGCTGCCGCCGAATTTCTGTACGATAAGTGACACGGTTCGTACCTCCTGTGGGAAATATTCCTGCTCTCCGCCCCTGGCGGAGGGTCATCTTCTGCTTACTCCAGCACCCGGAACAGGGAGCGTACCTCCAGCCCGGCCAGCAGCTGCTCCAGCTGCTCCCCATTCATGGGGGCTGTGAGGAAGGCCTCCTCGCCCTCGGGCGCGTTGTCCCGGCTGAGCAGCTGCGTCCCGGCGGGGGCGGCGTCCGCCCGTACATACCAGCGGCAGACCAGCTGCGCGGGCGAAGCCAGCAGCTCTGCTCCGCCCTCGGTCCAGCGGTTGCGGCGGTCCCGCTTGGGGTCCCGGGCGATGTCGATGATGTCCCCCACCACGGCGGAGGCGGTGGGCAGCTTGCCCGCGCCCCGGCCATAGAACATCACGTCGCCCACGGCGTTGCCCGTCATAGCTACGGCGTTGAACACGTCCTCCACCCCGGCCAGGGGATCGCTGTCGGGCACCAGGTGGGGGGCCACATAAGCGCACACCTTGTCCCCTTGGCGGATGGCCCGGCCCAGCAGCTTGATGCGGCAGCCGCAGCTCTCCGCATAGGACACGTCCTCCAGCGCCACGCCCCGTATGCCCTGGGTGGGCACCTGCGCGGGATCCACGTTCCGGCCATAGGCCAGATCCGCCAGGATGCAGATCTTGCGGCAGGCATCGTGGCCGTCCACGTCGGCGGTGGGGTCCTTCTCAGCATAGCCCAGCTCCTGGGCCTCAGCCAGGGCCTGCTCAAAGGTCAGGCCCGCCCGGATCATCCGGGTGAGGATGTAGTTGGTGGTGCCATTGAGGATGCCTGAGATCTGGCTGATCTCGTTGCCCGCCAGACAGTTGGTCAGGGGGCGCAGGACAGGGATGCCGCCGCCCACGCTGGCCTCGAACAGATAACTCACGCCCTTTTCCCGGGCCAGCTGCAGCAGTTCGCAGCCGTGGGAGGCCACCAACTCCTTGTTGGAAGTGACCACGCTCTTGCCCGCCTTCAGGGCCCGGACGGTGTAGTCCAGGGCCGCGCCGACGCCGCCCATGACCTCCACCACCACGTCCACCTCGGGGTCGTCCTCGATGAAGGAGAAGTCCCGGACGAAGCGGTCCTGATAGGGGCTGCCGGGGTAGTCCCGGCGCACCAGGATATATTTCAGCTCCACCTGCTGACCCACCCGCTGGGCGATCAGCTCCCGGTTCATGGTCAGCACCTCGGCCACACCGGTGCCCACTGTTCCAAAACCTAATAACGCTACGTTGATCATATGATCTTTCCTCCGATCTTCCGCCCGCCGGCGGGGCCGTGTCTCATTCGTTCCGTCAGCCCGCCAGGATCTCACACTTGATGACGCCGGGGGCCTCTCCGGCCCGGGCCAGCAGCTCCTCCAGGGAGCTCTGCAGGGCAGAGGTCTCCGCCGTCACGGTCACCACGGCGCAGCCGTTGACGGGGATGTTCTGGTTGATGGTCAGCACATTCATCCCTGTGCCGGCGAAAATATTCAGCACGCCGGACAGGATTCCAGGTTCGTCCTTCAGCATGGCCTGGAAGGTGACGATACGTCCGTGGAGCATATCGTTGAAGGGGTGGACCGCATCCTTATACTTATAAAAGGCGCTGCGGCTGATGCCCACAGCCAGGGCCGCCCCGTTCACCGTATTCTGCTCCCCGGTCTCCAGCAGGCGCTTGGCCTGGGCCACCTTCCGGAATATCTCCGGCATGGCAGAAGCCTCCACGATAAAATATTTGGCCGTATCGCTCATGTTCTTGAACCCTCCTTGCCGCGCTTTGTCTTTACTGCAAAGTCACTTGTTTTTCTATCGTGGCCTATTTTAGCACATACGGCGCCCGCGCGCAAGGCCGGAAATGATAGATCTTCTGCCTGTCTGCAATTCCTCTGTCTGTAAAATTCACACAAAAGCCCGCCCCCGCCCCCCCTCTGGACAAACAGGGGCCGGAGGAGTAGAATAAGATGAAACGTCTGCTCCCGCCCCCGGCGGGGAGCATGGAAAAGAGGAGTTCCTTATGGACAAAAAAGAGATCATGCACCGCGTGGACCATACCATCCTGACCCCCACCGCCGGCTGGGAGCAGGTGAAGAAGATCTGTGACCAGGGCATGGAGTATCAGACCGCCTCTGTGTGCATCCCCCCCTGCTTTGTGCGCAAGGCCGAGGACTATGTGGGTGACCGGCTGAAGATCTGCACGGTCATAGGCTTTCCTAACGGCTATAACACCCCCGAGGTGAAGGTCTTTGAGACCGAAGACGCCATCCGCGGCGGCGCAGATGAGATCGACATGGTCATGGATCTGGCGCTGGCCAAGGCCGGCGACTGGGAGGGCGTCCTGTACGAGATCCGCGCAGTGAAGGAGGCCTGCCGCGGCCGCATCCTGAAGGTCATCGTCGAGGCCTGTCAGCTGACTCAGGAGGAGAAGATCGCCGCCTGCCGGGTGGTGTCCATGTCCGGGGCGGACTTCATCAAGACCTCCACCGGCTTCTCCACCGGCGGAGCCACGGTGGAGGACGTAAAGCTGTTCCGGCAGCACATCTCCCCCGATCTGCGCATCAAGGCCGCCGGCGGCATCCGCACCTTTGAGCAGGCCCAGGCCATGCTGGACGCGGGGGCCGACCGCATCGGGGCCAGTGCCCTGGCCGCCTTGATGGAAAAGTAAACGCCGCTTTAATATCGCGCTTTGAGAGGGCAGGGCCAAGTCCCTGCCCCCTTTTATTTTGTCTGAACGGCCGGGCGGACCGCAGCCGCCCCGCCCCTGTTCTCCCTCATGCCCTTGGGATCTCGCCCCCGGATCCGTTTTATTTTCCTTGACTCTTTTATAATTTTAGTAACTCTTCCCGCGGTTTTCGCCGGTTTTCACCCTCGTGCAGCTTTTGCCAAATATTGGGTATTTTATGCAGTTCCTCCCCGCTTTCTGATACGATACAGCTGCCGGCAGATGTTCCGGCGCCGCCCGAACTCTGCCCTTCGGAGCCGCTCCGCCGGGTCCTCCATCCCCACGGCTCGGACCCGCGCGGCGCAAGAGATCTGTTTATAAGGGAGGAGCACAAGTTTGAAACACTGTAATTCGAGCACCGTTCCGAAAAAGGTCACACAAAGCCAAGCCGTCATTAAGGCGGCCAAAT
>CAKUHX010000092.1 GCA_934659475.1 uncultured Oscillospiraceae bacterium | reverse complement strand
CGCTACAACCGCTGCAAGATCTGCGGCCGTCCCCACGCCTACCTCCGCGACTACGGCATCTGCCGTATCTGCTTCCGGGAGCTGGCTTACAAGGGACAGATCCCCGGCGTCAAGAAGGCGTCCTGGTGATCTTTTTCCGCCATACTTCGTTGGCATGGCTCGGTGTACACCTGTACACCGTCGCCCTGCCGCCTCGTCTGGCAAAAAGATCTTGACTCAACTGCGAAGATCCCATACAAAGTTGTCCCGGCAAGGGGTCGAAGGGCCCCTTGCCGGAATAATCTATCCACGCGACCGTGTGTTTGTTAGCCGTGACCCCTTGTCAAACAAGGAAAGTGCGGCTATAATATACGAGTTGCGTCACTATGCGCAAAAGCGCATAAAACTCCCAACGCAGTCGGGAGTGCGCACCCGTCTTTCCGGCCCGCCGGGGGGACGGGCCTCTGCCCTGTCCGGGCGCAGAGCCGGAGACCGATATGTGACCCATATCCCGTCCGGTGCCCGGAAAAGGACAAACTTTGGTCAGAACCGCCTTCCGGCGGCTTTGATAGCGCCTGCCCCAACCAGGCGCGCAGACGGACAAAAGGTCGCGGCTGCCTATCCGCGATACCTTTCCGTCTTCACGGGCGAGAGCCCGTAACTTTATAAGGAGGTATTGTCCATGCATATCACCGACCCCATTGCGGATATGCTGACCCGCATCCGCAACGCGAACAGTGCCAAGCATGACACTGTGGACGTCCCCGCTTCCAACATGAAGAAGGCCATCGCGCAGATCCTGCTGGAGGAAGGCTATATCAAGAACTTCCAGCTGATCGACGACGGCACCCAGGGCGTCATCCGCATCACCCTGAAGTATGGTGCCGGCAAGGAGAAGGTCATCTCCGGCCTGCGCCGCGTGTCCAAGCCCGGCCTGCGTGTTTACGCCGGCGCCGACGAGCTGCCCAAGGTCCTCCGCGGCCTGGGTATCGCCATCGTCTCCACTTCCAAGGGCGTCATGACCGACAAGAAGGCCCGCGAGGCCCATGTCGGCGGCGAAGTCCTGGCATTCGTCTGGTAAGGAGGGTTATAGGAATGTCTAGAATCGGTAGAGCTCCTATCGCCATTCCCGCCGGAGTGGAGATCAAGGTAGAGGACAACAACGTTGTCACCGTCAAGGGCCCCAAGGGCACTCTGACCCAGCAGTTCGATCCCAACATGGCCATCGCCATGGAGAACGGGCACCTGACCGTTTCCCGTCCCAACGACAACAAGGAGAACCGCGCTCTGCACGGTCTGACCCGCACTCTGATCCACAACATGGTCATCGGCGTGACCGAAGGCTTCAAGAAGGAGCTGGACGTCAACGGCGTTGGCTACCGTGTGGCCAAGGAGGGCACCAAGCTGGTCATGAACCTGGGCTTCTCTCACCAGGTGATCGTGGAGGAGAAGGACGGCATCACCATCGAGGTGCCCGGCCCCAACAAGATCATCCTCCACGGCTGCGACAAGCAGAAGGTGGGCCAGTTTGCCGCCGAGATCCGTGAGAAGCGTCCCCCCGAGCCTTATAAGGGCAAGGGCATCAAGTACACTGACGAGGTCATCCGCCGCAAGGCTGGTAAGACCGGCGCCAAGAAGTAAGGAGGTGTGCCACAATGATCAACAGACCTGATACCCGTTCCCAGCGCATCAAGCGCCACAAGCGTGTGCGTGCTAAGATTTCCGGCACGCCCGAGCGTCCCCGCCTGAACGTATTCCGCAGCGAGACCAACATCTACGCCCAGATCATCGATGATGTCAACGGCGTGACCCTGGTCTCCGCTTCTTCCCTGGAGAAGGACTTTGCCTGCGAGGGCACCAAGTCCGACGCCGCCAAGCAGGTGGGCGTGACCCTGGCCCAGCGCGCCAAGGACAAGGGCATTGAGAACGTGGTCTTCGACCGCGGCGGTTATGTCTATCACGGCCGTGTCCAGGCTCTGGCCGAGGGCGCCCGCGAGGGCGGCCTGCAGTTCTAAGGGAGGAGGAAACGAAATGCCTAGATTTGAAAGAGAACCCAGCGAGTTCGTGGAAAAGCTCGTTTCCCTGAACCGCGTGTCCAAGACCGTGAAGGGCGGCCGCGTCATGAAGTTCGCCGCCCTGATGGTGGTGGGCGATGAGAAGGGCCGCGTGGGCTTTGGCACCGGCAAGGCCGCCGAGGTGCCCGAGGCCATCCGCAAGGGCATCGAGGACGCCAAGAAGAACATGGTCAACGTCTCTCTGTCCGGCACCACCATCCCCCACGAGGTCATCGGCGAGTTCGGCGCCGGCCGCGTGCTGATGAAGCCCGCCGCTCCCGGTACCGGCGTTATCGCCGGCGGTCCCGTCCGTGCCGTCATGGAGGCGGTCGGCATCAAGGACATCCGTACTAAGTGCCTGCGCTCCAACAACCCGAATAACGTGGTCAGCGCTACCTTTGCCGGTCTGAAGGCTCTGAAGACCCCCGAGGAAGTGGCCCGTATCCGCGGCAAGAGCGTGGACGACATCGTGGGTTAAGGAGGGCGTTCACTATGGCTAAACTGAACATCAAGCTGGTCAAGAGCCTGAACGGCCGCATCGCCAAGCACAAGGCGACTGCCGAGGCTCTGGGCCTGCGTAAGATCGGCGACACCACCGTGCAGCCCGACAACGAGGCTACCCGCGGCAAGATCGCCCACATCGGCTACCTGCTTCAGGTCACCGAGGAAAACTGAGAAGGAGGCGCGAGAATATGAATCTGCATGAACTCTCCCCCGCCGCCGGCTCCAACACCAAGGCTTACCGCAAGGGCCGCGGCGCCGGTTCCGGCAACGGCAAGACTGCCGGCCGCGGACACAAGGGCCAGTGGGCCCGCTCCGGCGGCGGCGTCCGCGTGGGCTTTGAGGGCGGCCAAATGCCTCTGGCCCGCCGCATCCCCAAGCGCGGTTTCCACAACATTTTCGCCAAGCGGCTGGAGTCCGTGAACGTCTCCGTTCTGGAGAAGTTCGAGGACGGCGCCGTCGTCAACGCCCAGACCCTGCTGGAGAAGGGCGTGCTCTCCAAGTGCGAGTACGGCGTGAAGATCCTGGGCAACGGCAGCCTGACCAAGAAGCTGACCGTTCAGGCCGCGGCCTTCTCCGCCTCCGCAAAGGAAAAGATCGAAGCTGCAGGTGGCAAGGTGGAGGAGGTCTGATTTATGATCGAGACCATCCGTAACGCCTGGAAGATCCCTGAGCTGCGCAAGAAGATGCTGTTCACCGTCTTCGCCCTGCTCATCTTCCGCCTTGGTTCCGCCATCCCTGTGCCCTATATCAACGGCGAGGGGCTGCAGGAATACCTGAAGATGCAGAGCGGCACCATTCTGGACCTGATGAACGCCATGAGCGGCTCCGCCTTTGCCATGGCCACCATCTTCGCCCTATCTATCCAGCCCTATATCAACAGCTCCATCATCATCCAGCTGCTGACCGTGGCCATCCCTGCTCTGGAGCAGCTGGCCCGGGACGGCGGCGAGGAGGGCCGGAAGAAGATCGCCTCCATCACCCGTTACACCACCGTGGCCATCGCGCTGCTGCAGGGCTTCGGCTACTACAGCCTGATCCGCAGCTACGGCCTGGTGGACAACGGCGGCCTGAACAACGTTTGGGTCGGTTTCGTGATCGTGCTGACCTTTACCGCCGGTTCCGCTTTCCTGATGTGGCTGGGTGAGCAGATCACCGAGTTCGGCATTGGCAACGGCATCTCCATCCTGCTGTTTGCCGGCATCGTCTCCCGCGGGCCCGGCATGGTCACCGACATGATCAGCGGCGTCCAGATGTGGAAGGGCGTCAAGGCCGGAACCGTCACCGCCGAGACCTACACCGCCCTGGGCTACTCCGCCGAGCAGGCCGAGGCCGCCCTGAAGCAGGCCCTGGCCCCCTGGATGATCCCCCTGATCATCATCGGCATGCTGGCTCTGGTGGTCTTCATCGTGTTCATCTCCAACGCCGAGCGCCGTCTGCCTGTGCAGTACGCCAAGCGGGTGGTGGGCCGGAAGATGTACGGCGGCCAGTCCACGCACATCCCCATGAAGGTGAACATGTCCGGCGTCATGCCCATCATCTTCGCCCAGTCCATCGCCTCCCTTCCCGCCACCATCGGCGCCTTTGCCGGCTGGACGGTAAAGACCGAGGGCTTCGGCGGCGGCATGATGCGGCTGTTCGACACCAGCAAGCCCTTCTATTCCATCCTGTACTTCATTCTGATCGTCGGCTTCAGCTATTTCTACGCCTCCATGAGCTTCAACCCCATCGAGGTGGCCAATAACCTGAAGAAAAACGGCGGGTTCATCCCCGGCTTCCGTCCGGGCAAGCCCACCGCCGACTTCATCACGA
This sequence comes from uncultured Oscillospiraceae bacterium, assembly GCA_934659475.1. GTDB lineage: Bacteria > Bacillota > Clostridia > Oscillospirales > Oscillospiraceae > Lawsonibacter. The sequence goes on along the minus strand of CAKUHX010000092.1, from coordinate 2,238 downwards.
AGGTCCTGAACAAGATCACCATGTTCGGCGCCCTGTACCTGTCCGTGATCGCCATTGCGCCTATCATCACCGGCAACCTGGTGGGATACAGCTCCCTGGCCATCGGCGGTACGTCCGTCATCATCGTGGTGGGCGTTGCTCTGGAGACTGTCAAGCAGATGGAGGCCCAGATGCTCATGCGGCATTACAAGGGCTTCCTGGAGTAAGACAGGAGCAGGACAGATGGGCATGAAACTGATCTTTCTGGGCGCCCCCGGAGCCGGGAAAGGCACCCAGGCTGAGATCCTCAGTGCCAAGCTGAGCATCCCGACGATCTCCACCGGCAATATCCTGCGCGCCGCCATTCAGGAGGGCACCGAGACCGGGCTGTTGGCCAAGTCCTATATGGACGCCGGCAAGCTGGTCCCTGACGACGTGATCATCGGCATCATCAGTCAACGGCTGGAGAAGCCCGACTGTGTCAACGGCTTCATTCTGGACGGGGTGCCCCGCACCATCGCCCAGGCCGAGGCCCTGGACAGGGCTGGGGTGTGCTTTGACCATGTAGTGTCCATCGAGATCTCTGACGAGAAGATCGAGGCGCGCATGGAGGGCCGGCGGGTCTGCTCCAAGTGCGGAGCACCCTATCACATCATTGCCAAGCCCACCAAGCGGGAGGGCGTCTGCGACAGCTGCGGCGGGCCCGTCGTCCAGCGGGACGACGACAAGCCGGAAACTGTCCGGGGCCGCCTGAAGGTCTATCACGACCAGACCGAACCGCTGAAGGACTACTACAAGGCCAAGGGCATCCTGCGGGCGGTGGACGATCAGCCCACCATCGAAGGCACGGCTCTGGCCATCCAGGAGGCGCTGGGTCTGGAATGAGTATGGAATTGATCTCTTTGAAATCCCCCCGGGAGATCCAGGCTATGCGCAAGGCCGGGCGGCTGACCGCCCAGGCCCGGGCGCTGGCTGGGTCCATGGTGCGCCCCGGCGTTACCACCCATGAGATCGACACGGCGGTGCGCCGCTTCATCGAGAGCCACGGCGCAAAGCCCTCGTTCCTGGGCTACGGCGGCTACCCCGGTTCCGCCTGCATCTCGGTGAACGACGAGGTCATTCACGGCATCCCCGGCCCCCGCAAGCTGAAGGAGGGGGACATCGTCAGCGTGGACGTAGGCGCCTATCTCGGCGGCTTCCACGGCGACTGTGCCGCCACCTATGCCTGCGGCGCCATCAGCCCCCAGGCGCAGAAGCTGATCGACGTGACTCAGCAGAGCTTCTTCGAGGGCATCAAGATGGCCCGGCAGGGCTGCCGGGTGTCCGACATCGGCCACGCGGTCCAGGCCTATGTGGAAGCCAACGGCTTCTCCGTGGTGCGGGACTATGTGGGCCACGGCGTGGGCGCCAAGCTGCACGAGGCCCCCGAGGTGCGCAACTACGGCGCCCCCGGCCACGGGCCCCGGCTGCAGGCGGGCATGACCATCGCAGTCGAACCCATGGTGAACGTGGGCGACTGGCGGGTGAAGGTGATGCCCGACGGCTGGACCGTCAAGACCCTGGATGGGACTTTGGCGGCGCACTATGAAAATTCCATCCTCATCACTGAAGGGGACCCCGAGATCCTCACTGTTACCGAGGACGGAGCGTATGTCTGATCCGATCGGCTGGATCGTCCGGGCCAATGCCGGACGGGACAGGGACGGCATTTTCTGCGTGGTCGGCGCACAGGAGCAGGGCGCGTACCTGCTGCTGGCCGACGGGAAGCGGAGGAAGGCGGCGCGGCCGAAGCGCAAAAAGCTGCGGCACATCCAGCTGCTCGCCCCCTGCCCCCAGGAGTTCGATCACCCGGCCCTGGAAAAACTCAGACAGACGGGATCCGCGACAGATCCAGAACTTAGGCGCGCCCTGGCCGCCTTCAAAGGGAGGTAATCACGCTTGGCAAAGGACGATATGATCGAGCTGGAGGGAGTCGTTACCGAATCCCTGCCGAACACCACCTTCAACGTGGACATCGGCAACGGCCACATCATCCTGGCACACATTTCCGGCAAGCTGCGCATGAACTTCATCCGCATCCTGCCCGGCGATAAGGTGACGGTCCAGATGTCACCTTACGACCTCACCCGAGGCCGTATCACCTGGAGATCGAAGTAACTATCAACGACCGAATCGTTGTGTCGGCTTGAAGCCTTGCCTTCAAAACGCCGGCCGCAGGCCGCTTATCCCGATGTGAGCCCAGCGATAGCGGGTCACATC
>CAKUHX010000091.1 GCA_934659475.1 uncultured Oscillospiraceae bacterium | reverse complement strand
GCTCCGCCCTGCAGCTTTCTTTCCACAAACCACAGAACACAAAATGAGCCGTCTCTCCGCCCGGATGGGCGGAGAGACGGCGGGACCGATCTGCTTTGAGGGGATGGCTCACACACCCAGAGACTTGACAAAAGCCTCGATATTCTCCAGGCCCCGGACGATATTCTCGTCAGAGGCGGCGTAGGAGATGCGGATAAAGTCGCCGCAGGCGTCGCCCAGACCGATGGCGGGCACGGTAGCCACGTTGTACTCCTCCAGCAGGCGCATGGCAAAGTCCTTGCCCTTCAGCCCGGTGCCGGACACATCTACCAGCACATAGAAGGCACCCTTGGGCTCGATGACCTTCAGGCCGTGGATCTTCTTCAGACCGGCCAGGATATTCTTGCGGCGCTTGGCGAAGGCGTCCAGCATGATCTGGACCTCCTTCTCCGTCTGGGGGTCCTGCAGGGCGTGGACCAAGCCCACCTGGATGAAGGTGGGGGAGTTGGTGGTGGAATACTGGTGGGTCTTGATCATCCAGTCGCACAGCTTCTTGTCGGCGGCCAGATAGCCCAGACGCCAGCCGGTCATGGCGTAGGTCTTGGAGAAGCCGGTGACGATGATGGTGCGCTCCCGCATGCCGGGCAGAGCAGCCATGGAGACGAATTCCGCATCATCGTACACCAGACGGCTGTACATCTCGTCGGACAGCACCAGCAGGTCGTACTTCACCGCCAGGGCGGCCACCTTCTCCAGGGTCTCGCGGGTGTAGACGGCACCGGAGGGGTTGTTGGGGTTGTTGACTACGATCATCTTGGTCTTGGGGGTGATGACCTTCTCGATCTCGTCGGCGTTCAGCTGGAAGTTATCCTCCGCCCGCAGGGGCACGTCTACAAACACGCCGCCGGCAAACTTGGCCAGATTCTTATAGGTGACGAAGGCGGGGGTGGGCACGATGACCTCGTCCCCGGGGCCCACAAAGGTGAGGATGGCGTTGTTCAGGGCCTCGGCGCCGCCGCTGGTGACGATGATCTCGGTGGCGGGGTCGTACTCCACCTTGCTCTCGTCCTTCAGCTTTTTGGCCAGCAGCTCACGCAGCTCGGGGATGCCCCGGTTGGAGCAGTAGTGGCTGAAGTTATCCTCGATGGCCTGCTCGGTGGCCTTCTTGATGGGGGTGGGGGTGGGAAAATCAGGTTCGCCCGCGCTGAAGGGAACGATGGGACGGCCCTCCGCCCGCAAGGCGGCGGCGCGGTCCAGCACCGCTCGGATGGCGGACGGCTCAAGGCGCTTGGTATATTCTGCGACCATATCTCTCATGGAAAACACCTCTTTCGATCATTTTGGGGCGCCCCGTCCCACCGGGACGGGGCGCGTTTCCGGTACGGCTCAGAAGCCCTGGGGGTTGACCTCGTTGCGGCACTTGCCGGTGGTCTCGTACTCCTTCAGGTTATCCAGGGAGACGTCGATCATATTCAGGATAGCGGCGTCGGTGTAGAAGGCCACATGGGGGCTGTAGATAGCGTCGTCCCGCTGGAGCAGGGCCTTGAACACGGGGTCGTGGATCTGGTCGATGGGCATCTTCTTGCGGACGAACTCTACCTCGTTCTCATGAACGTCGAAGCCGAAGCCGCTGAGCTTGCCGCTCTCCAGGGCCTTCAGCACGGCGGGCAGATCCACCAGGCCTCCGCGGGCGGTGTTGATCAGCACAGCGCCGTCCTTCATCATGGCCAGGGTCTCCTCGTTGATGGTGTGGTAGCTGTCGTCGGTCAGGGGGCAGTGGAGGAATACGATGTCAGCGGCCTTCAGCAGTTCCTCCTTCTCCACATAGGTGCACAGCTTGGCGGCGGCATCATTGGGGAAGGGATCCCAGCCCAGCACCTTGGTGCCAAAGCCGTTGAGGATGGACATGGTCACCCGGCCGATGCGGCCGGTGCCCAGCACGCCGGCGGTCAGGTTGCCCAGCTGGCGGCCCTTCAGGCCGGCCATGGTGAAGTCGCCCTCCTCAACCTTGCGGGCGCACAGCTTGGCGTGGCGCAGCACCTCCAGGGCCAGCATCACCGTATGCTCGGAGATGGCCTCAGGGGCATAGGCGGGCACATGGGCGCACTTCATGCCGTATTTGGTCACGGCGGCGTAGTCCACATGGTCGCTGCCGGCGGAGCGGCAGGCAATGTACTTCACCCCATTGGCAGCCAGGGTCTTGGCCACGGGCTCGGTCACATGGCAGTTGGTCAGGATGATCAGGCCCTCGCAGCCCTTCACCTGGTCGGCAGTCTCCTCGCTGAGGGGAGTCTTTTCAAACTCGAAGGTAAAGCCATACTTCTCTTTGGCTGCCTCGTAAGCGGGCATCTCGTCGGGCTGTACACCGTAAACTCTGATATGCATGGTAAAAAGCCTCTTTCCTTCATTTATTTCCCGGCCAAAACTGGTCCCTCCCCCGCCCGCCGGGACGGACGGGGGCCGTATGGACGATCAGCGGCCCAGCTTGTTGATGGGGAAGGTGACGGGCTTGCCCTCCAGGGTCTCGTACACACCCAGAGCAGCCTGATAGGCCATGTTCTCCAGAGCCTCGGTGGTGAAGGCGGCGGTGTGGGGGGTGACGATCACGTTGTCCATCTTCAGCAGGGGGTTGTCATCGGCGGGCAGGTTGGTCTCCACCACGTCCAGAGCGGCGCCCTGGATCTTGTGGGCCTTCAGGGCCTCGATCAGGGCGGCCTCGTCCACCACCTCGCCGCGGCCGCAGTTGATGAGGTAAGCGGTGGGCTTCATCAGGCCGATCAGCTCGGCATTGATCATGTGGTGGGTGGCGGCGGAGCCGGGCAGATGCAGGGAGATGAAGTCGGCGTTGGCAAACAGCTCCTTCATGTTGGGAGTCAGATAGCCGAACTCCTCTTCCTTGTTCTCGGTGATGTGGCGGTTATAGGCGATGACCTTCATGCCCAGACCCTTGCTGGCGATGTCAACGACCTTCTTGCCGATCTTGCCCCAGCCGACCAGGCCCAGGGTCTTGCCCCGGACATCATTGCCGTAGACTTTGCGGACATCGTCCTTCTTGCCGGCCTTGGTGCCCTCGACATAGGTCTCCATGTGCTTGGCCATCATCAGCAGCATGCAGATGGCGTACTCGGCCACAGAGGTAGAGTTGGAGTCGTTCGCGTTGGTGATCTGCACACCGTGCTCAGTGGCGGCGTCCACATCGATGCCGTCCACGCCCACGCCGTGCATGGACACGACCTTCAGCTGGGGGAAGGTCTCAAACACCTTGCGGGTAAACTTGCCGTTGCGGGTCAGCGCGCCGTCGCAGCCGGCCAGCTCCTTCAGCAGGGTCTCCTCACTGGGGCCGGTCCCCATGACCAGTTCGTACCCCTGGTCGCGCAGGAAATCGATTCCCTTCTCGTTGATAGGTTCTGTGATCAATACTTTATGAGCCATTGTTCCAACCTCTTTTCTGATGATCAAAACGGGACGTTATGTCAGCAGCGGCAGACCGGAGCGATGGGCCGGTCCCATAACATTCCTATTTTGTATATATTGTACAAAAAGACTCGTTCATTTTCAAGAGACATAATATGCACCTTTTGCCTTGTTTGGTGGACATCTTGTCGATTTTTATATGAGCTTTTCCCGTTTCCAACACCTGTACTGGGCGGTTGGCCTAAGCTAACCCGCGAATAGTAAACATAAAATTGTTAAAAAACTGCACAATATTCTCATTTTGCACTTTTGCCTTCCGTTCTTTTTTCTGGTGGACATTTTGTCGTTTTTCTGGGGTTGATTTTTCATTTTTTTGTAGTACAATAGGCATATACTTATAGTTGAAAGAGAGGCCGTTTTATGGTCCTTACCGTGCAGACCCTCGTCAGCCAACACCTTCTCCCCGGTCTGAAGCTCCTTGCGGGACAGAGCGGCAGCGATAACAAGATCTGCTGGGTCAACAGCATGGATATGCTGCGCCACCCTGAGTCCTTGCAGCCGGGAGAGCTGTTGTTCACCTCCGGCTACGGCTTATCCGACCAGGAGAGGTCCCGCGGGCTGATCGACCAGCTGTCCCGCCGCGAGATCAGCGGGCTGGTCATCCTGACCGGCTCCTTTCTGGAGCAGGTGCCCGGCTACCTGATCGACCAGGCGGACGCCGCCAGCCTCCCCCTTATGGTCATGCCGGACACGGTGAGCTTTTCTGACATCCTGCACGTGCTGATGCCTCTCTTTGCCCCCAGCCAGCAGCAAGGCTGGGACGATGCGGTGATGAAGCAGGCTTATGCCTTTTTGACCCAGATCATCACCCAGGACACAGATACCATCTTCCCGGACCACGAGGAGCAGTCTGTGCAGCTGATGCTGCTGGAGCCGGTGAACTACTCCAATACGGACGAGCGCCAGTGGAAGGACACCTTCTCCCAGGTCCGCTCCTACATCCAGGCCCAAAGCCGCATGTGTACTTACTGTGAGCTGCCCCGGCACCGGTATGTATTCTTGTCCACCCACTCCCCCGAGGCCGCCCAGGCCATGCTGTATGAGCTGAACATCAAGCTCACCCTGCTGTCAGAGGCCAACGGCGCCAGCTACTATATGGGGACGGAGCATCTGCGCTCCCCCGAGCGGCTGTTCGTGCAGCTGCAGCACGCGGTAGAGAGCCTGTCCACCCTGCGGCAGGTCAAGGCCAGACGGGGGGTGTGCTCCTACCAGAGCATCCGCTTTATCAAGATGCTGGGCAACCTGCATCTGAACGACTCCTCGGTGGTACTGGACAATCAGGCCCTGCAGCTGCTGCTGAGTTATGACAAGACCAACAGCACCAACTATGTGCAGACCCTGCGCATCTACCTGTCCAGCAGCTGCAACATGACCCGCACAGCCAACCAGCTGTTCATCCACCGGCACACCCTGATCAAACGCCTGTCCAAGATCACCGCCATCTGCGGTTTGGACCTGGAGGACTATTACACCCGCATCTATATGTCTATCGCTCTGATGTTCCACGACTATTTTATTTACTGAGGTCAAGCAAAAACCCCCATCTGCCGCGCAGCTCCGCTGCCGGCAGGTGGGGGCTTTGAATGCCTAAACTTGATCTGTATTTACTTTTCTTTCGTCTATATCTTTGCTCATTAAATTGTTTATTGTCCATATTTTTCCTTTCTTTTTAGTAAAGCATCGGGAGAATGACTCTCGCGATGCTTTATTGTATAAATGTTTAAGCCTCATAAACCATCTCAACTTTTCCTTCCTCGAAGTGATGTAAAGTTCGAGTTACCGCATTGTGTTCAAACGGGCTGATGTAGATGGTTTGGACGCCTTTACAAATCAGCCCCTGAATAATGATGTTTCGTGCTATCGTTGCAGTGGGTGTAAAAACGACTTGTTTTACTGGACAGTGCAGTAGCTTTTGCACCAATGCCCTGGTTTCGCCGATCAGGGCATTGGCACTCTGCGCGAGGTTATAACGGCCTCTTCCTGCGTTGGCACCATTCAATCTATAAAACTGGTCCATGCTGGCATAGACAACCTCCGGCTTGGGATAAGTTGTTGCCGCGTTATCGAAGTAGGCCATTATTTCCCCTCCTAACACAATTCTTTCAGTATGTCCATGATAATTTGCCGTTTCTCCTGTTCGGAGATGGACTGTCCCATGGAATCCAATGCATCCGTGACCTGATCGTACAATAGCTTACCTCGCTTGCTATAGTCAACGCGAGAAAATCTCTTTGTAACCGATTGGCCATTTTCGCTAACAAAAGTAAACTGTTATTCATAGCCAAACCTCAACCTCCTTGTGCTTAGAATATATGAAGTTTTGGCTTTATCTTGTAGTTTGCGAATATCCGTATAAATAGAAAAAACCCTTTGAGAAAAGGATTTCTCCTCTCTCAAAGGGATTGAAAACATCAACAATCAATCATCAATATCTATTCTTTCAATTTTGAAAATAACAGGTCTTGTGCCGTCATTGCAGCAAGCAATCATAACTTTATCGTCGTTTGTCCAACCGTGCATAATTGCTCCGCCTTGAAGTGCGGTGTAAATGTATCTGCTGATCGCGTCCCAAGCTTCCGAACAGAACGGCACTCCCTCCGTTCCGCAATGTGCCGTACCCGGTGAAAGCAACACGCCATCGTCGGGTTCTCCGCTTTTTATCAAAGTTCCTGTTCCCATATGCCAAAAGTCATCTCGTTCATCGTTGCGATAAAACATAAATTCATCGCCGACATTAAAGCAAGGACATTTGCCACTATCGGGTACAGCACAATATTGTGCCTGCAATTCGGGATATAGCTTTTTATCTAAAACCGTGACCTTTACCCTGTGTTCCATATCATTTCCTCCTTGTTTTTGAAAATGGGCAATTCCGTAATGGAACTGCCCATATATTTTGAAAATTATGCGATTTTTAAGGCTCTGCACAAATTCACGCATCAAATGATGTAAGTTTGATGTAAATCGTCGATTTGTGAGGTTGTCCTAAATCCCGAAACCCGCATAAACACTGAGTTTTTGCTGCTTTTATTTATCCAAGGGCTTCATGGTGGGGAACAGGATGACCTCCCGGATGGAATCGGCGCCGGTGAACAACATCACCGCGCGGTCGATGCCCATGCCCATGCCGCCCGTGGGGGGCATACCGTACTCC
>CAKUHX010000090.1 GCA_934659475.1 uncultured Oscillospiraceae bacterium | reverse complement strand
CTGGGGTGGCCCGGCGGCTGGGGCAGCTGGTATGCACCCTGCCCTTTTGGCAGCAGGTGGGCCTGTCCCTGCTCCGGATCCTCACGGGCTATCTGCTGGCCCTGGCCCTGGGGGCGGCTTTGGGCGCCCTCACCGCCCGGTCCCGGCTGGCGGACTGCCTGCTCTCCCCTGCTCTGCGCACCGTGCGGGCCATCCCTGTGGCCTCCTTCATCATCCTGCTGTTCGTGCTCATGAGCAAGGAGCATATCCCAACGGTGACGTCCTTCCTCATGGTGCTGCCGGTGGTGTGGGCCAACGTGGACCAGGGGGTGCGGGAGACCGATCCCGCCCTGCTGGAGATGGCCCGGGTGTTCCGCCTGCCCCCGGGCAGAGTGTTCCGGCACATCCGCCTGCCCGCGGTGATGCCCTTCTTTCTGGCCGCCGCCCGGACGGGGATGGGCCTTGCCTGGAAGGCGGGGGTGGCCGCCGAGGTGCTGGCCGCCCCGCGGCTGGGCATCGGCCGGGCCCTGTATGAAGCCAAGGTGTATCTGGAGAGCGAGGAGCTCTTCGCCTGGACGGCGGTGATCGTGGCGATCAGTGTCCTGCTGGAGCGGGGCCTCGTCCGTCTGCTGGGGAGGTGGCACTATGCGGCTTGACCATGTGACCAAGGGCTACAGCGGCCGGACGGTGCTGCGGGATTTCAGTCTGGAGCTGCCGGAGAAGGGGTTCTGCTGCGTGCTGGGCCCCTCCGGGGCGGGCAAGACCACCCTGCTGCGGCTGCTGGCGGGGCTGGAGGAGCCGGACAGCGGCCAGATCCGGCGGTCCGGCCCGGTGAGCATGGTGTTTCAGGAGGAACGCCTGCTGCCCTGGGAGACGGCGCTGGACAACGCGGCCATTGCGGGCGAACGGGCGCGGGCGCGGGAGCTGCTGGTCCGTCTTGGACTGGGGGACTGGCTGGACCGCCGCCCGGGGGAGCTGTCCGGGGGCATGTGCCGCCGGGTGGCCATTGCCCGGGCCCTGGCCGCCCCGGCGGGGGTGTATCTCATGGACGAGCCCCTGAAGGGGCTGGACAGTCAGACCCGGGCGCTGACCATGAAGGTCATCCGGCAGGAGACGAAGGACACCCTGCTGGTGCTGGTGACCCATCAGGAGGAGGACGCCGCCGGGGCAGACCTGGTGATCAGAGTGGAGCAGCTCGGATAAAACGAAAACGACCTCCCCCGGCAAATGCCGGAGGAGGTCGATCATTATGCGTTCAAAGCCCCGAACCACAGGCGCTTCATGCCCTCCAGCCCGGCGGTCTGCATGATCTGGACGGAGGGATAGGCGTTGCCCTCGATGAGCACGGGGCCGCCGGCGGTGATGGCCACGTCCCAGCCGATGATCACCGCGTCGGGGGCCAGCTTCACCGCCTGCTCCACGGTGGCGCGCACCTGCTCCCACTGGGGCACATGGAAGCCGGGGATGGTGATCCCCGTGGTGGGGTGCAGCAGGAAGCGGTGGTCCTTCAGGTCGGCCCCCTGGGTGGTGACGATGCCGGTGTCCACGTCCAGCCCGGCGAAGATGCCGCCGGAGCAGCCGTTGTCCACAAAGGCGCCGCCCACGCCCATGCGCAGCACGGCGGACACCAGCTTGCCCCGGATGGTCAGGGCCCGGACGGTGTTCACAGAGCCGGGGTGGAGGGAGGCCATCTCATCGCACTGGGTCAGAAGGGACTCAGCGATGTAGTCGTCCTTCACCAGCCGCTGCCACACCTGCTCCCGGTTCTCCGGGGTGATGGTGCACAGCTCCACCCCCTCGCCGCCGGACTCGGTGCGGGGCTTCAGGATGCAGTGGGGGTGGGCGTCGGCAAAGGCGTCGAACTCCTCCCGGCTGTTCCGGAACACCCGGCCGATCCAGTCCCGGTGGATGAAGGGGGCGAAGGCCTCCAGAAAGCGGTCCTTCTCCTCGAACTCGTGGAAGATGGCCTGGGAGTTCTTCCGGTGGATGTCCCGCATGTCGAACAGGGTGACGAACTCCCGGCGGCCCCGGCGGTTGAGCAGGTAGAACCGGTACAGGAAGTAGTCGGCGATGGTGCACCGGTGGTTCAGATAGGCCCACAGGTAGTCGACCATCAGGCGGGAGCGGGAGAAGCCCAGCTCCTCCATGGCGTAACGGCCCATCTCGTCAAAGCGGGCGGTCAGACGCTGTAATTTTCCCATGTCAATGTTCCTCCTTGGAAGGTGTGAGTGCGGCGGTCAGCCGGTGCAGGGCGGCGGCCAGGGCGATGTTGGCCGCGAAGAGCAGGACGCAGCGGAACAGGCTCTCCGCCGGGGCGGAGAAAAAGCTGACGTTCAGCAGGTAGATCTCCAGACTGCGCCGGCCCAGAAAGTCCAGTCCCCGGGACAGCAGGCCCAGAGGCAGCCTGTCCAGCAGCAGGGCCAGCAGCAGGCAGCAGGGCACCGTGGTGAACAGGAACAGGTGGCAGTCCGGAAAGTGGACGGGCCAGCCGATCCAGTCCCGGGTCAGGTGGATATAAAAGTACCCCGCCCCCAGCAGGACGCTGCCCGTCCAGAACAGGGCGCTTTTCGCTGTGAGAGGGCGGTCCTCCGCCACATAGAAGCCCAGCAGCAGCCCGAGAAAGTACACCGGGATGCGGAAAAACACATCGGTGTACTGCCAATAGCCCTCGTGGGTCAGCACCTGACACAGGGCGAGGCCCGTCAGAACAGCCCCCAGAGTGAGCAGCTCCCGGTGTCTGGAGCGTCTCCACCGGGCGAAGCACCAGGGGGTGGAGGCGTAAAAGCCCATGATCCCGGCCACATACCAGTTGAAGGCCCCCCGGGGCTGGACCCAGTAGTACAGCAGAGTGCAGTTCCAGATCAGGGCCGACCAGCCCGCCCGTCCGGACAGGATCAGATATAGGGTGTAGGGCACCATCACGGCGAAGTAGGCGGGCAGGATGCGGGCGGCCCGGCGGGAGAGAAAGGCGGCACGGTCCTGCTGCCGCCGGGACAGGGAGCACACCAGCCCCACGGCGGACAGGACGATGAAGATGTCCACTCCGCCGAAGCCCGCCCGGAACAGGGCGTTCAGGGGGGCAAAGGGCACCGGGGGCTGGGCGTGGAACAGCATGACCCACAGGATGGCGGCCCCCATGAGCTGGGAGCGGTATTTGCTCAATAGGGAGTATGTCATAGGGATTTTTAACCCTCCCTCCCACCCTTTTAGCTGTATAGGGGGTAAACCCCCTATGATCCCCGGGCGGGGGATAATACCCGCCCGCGGGCCGCCACATGGGGCGGCCCCTACCAAATAGAGCCGGAAAGGCAAGGCACACGAGAGGCGCGAGGGGGAAAAGAGGGAAAACGTGAATTTGATAGGTGCGAGCGGCAGCGGGCGGAGGACGCAGCGGCCCCAAGTTCATGTCCGCGCCGAACAAATTTAGACCGTTTTCCGAACGTGCGCTTTGGGTCCGGGTCCGCAGACCCGGGGATCTTTGGGTACTTTCCATCCCTGGAAAGTACCTCGCCCGGGGGCGAAATATCCCCCGTCCTTTTCCGGAAGTCGGGACCACGGGACGGGCAAAAGACAAACTTGCAGTCATCGGCCCTACGGCCCTACGTTCCCCGGGCCGCCACATGGGGCGGCCCCTACAAAGGCTCGGGCAAAGGAACTGCCCCTCCCCTGCCCTCTTTGACAAAAAAGGACCGGAATCACTTCCGGCCCTTAAAAAAGGTTCTTACTTGATAGGCTCGCCGGCGGCCTTCTTGGCCTGGATCTCCTTCAGAGCGTCCTTGTAGCTCAGGTTGACGCGGCCCTTATCGTCGATCTCGGTCACCTTGACCCAGATCATGTCGCCGATGTTCAGCACGTCCTCCACCTTCTCCACCCGGTGGTCAGCCAGCTTGGAGATGTGGACCATGCCGTCCTTGCCGGGGGCCAGCTCCACGAAGGCGCCGAACTGCAGGATGCGCACCACCTTGCCGTAGTACAGCTCGCCCACCTGGGGCACGAACACGATGGTGTCGATCATCTTCTTGGCGGCGTCGCAGCACTCGGCGTTGGGGGAGGCGATGTGGATGGTGCCGTCGTCCTCGATGTCCACGGTAGCGCCGGACTCGGCGGTGATCTTCTGGATCACGGAGCCGCCCTTGCCGATGACCTCGCGGATCTTATCGGGGTCGATCTTCATGGTGATCATCTTGGGGGCGTATTTGCTCACCTCGGCCCGGGGGGCGGAGATGCAGGGCAGCATGATCTCGTCCAGGATGGCGAAGCGGGCGTCGCGGGTGATCTCCAGGGCCTGCTTGATGATCTCGTGGGTCAGGCCGTCGTTCTTCAGGTCCATCTGGATGGCGGTGATGCCGGACTTGGTGCCGGCCACCTTGAAGTCCATCTCGCCGTGGAAGTCCTCCACGCCCTGGATGTCGATGAAGGTCTGGAAGGAGCCGTCGTCGTCCTGGATCAGGCCGCAGGAGATGCCGGCCACGGGGGCCTTGATGGGCACACCGGCGTCCATCAGAGCCAGAGTGGAGCCGCAGATGGAGCCCTGAGAGGTGGAGCCGTTGGAGGACAGCACCTCAGACACGACGCGGATGGCGTAGGGGAATTCGTCTACGCTGGGCAGCACGGGCACCAGAGCCCGCTCGGCCAGAGCACCGTGGCCATACTCCCGGCGGTTGGTGGAGCGGGGGGCCTTGGCCTCGCCCACGGAGTAGGGCGGGAAGTTGTAGTGGTGCATATAGCGCTTCTCGCTCTCCTCCCAGATGGTGTCCAGCTTCTGAGAGGCGGCCAGCGTGTTCAGGGTACACACGGACAGCACCTGGGTCTGGCCGCGGGTGAACAGGCCGGAGCCGTGGACCCGGGGCAGAACGCCCACCTCGGCGGCCAGGGGACGGATCTCGTTCTTGGCGCGGCCGTCCACCCGGTGGCCCTCCAGCAGCCAGGCCTTGACGATCTTCTTCTGGAACTTATAGGTGAACTCCTCCAGGTACTGGTCCATATCGGGATACTGCTCCAGATACTTCTCGTGCCAGTGGTCGATCATGGCGTTCCAGCGCTGCTCGCGCACGTTCTTGTCGTCGGTGTCCATGGCGGCCTTGGCCTCGTCCATGAACTCGGTGGTGATCTTGTCGAACAGCTCCTGGTCAAACTGGGCGTGCTCGTACTCCATCTTGGGCTTGCCGATCTCGGCCACGATACGGTCGATGAAGTCGATCTGCTTGCGGATCTCCTCGTGGGCCTTCACGATGCCGGCGTACATGATCTCGTCGGGGATCTCGTCGGCGCCGGCCTCGATCATGACCACCTTCTCACGGGTGGCGGCCACGGTCACGTCCATGCGGCTGGTCTTGCGCTGCTCCTGAGTGGGGTTGAGGACGATCTGACCGTCGCAGTAGCCCACCTCCAGGCAGCCGATGGGGCCGGCGAAGGGGATCTCGGAGTAGCTGACGCAGGCGGAGGCGCCGATCATGGCGGCCACCTCGGGGCTGCAGTCGTAGTCCACGCTCATCACGGTGCACTGGATGCACACGTCGTTGCGGAAGTCGTAGGGGAACAGGGGGCGCATGGGCCGGTCGATCAGGCGGCTGGCCAGCACGGCGGGCAGAGAGGGACGGCCCTCGCGGCGCATGAAGCTGCCGGGGATGCGGCCCACGGCGTACAGCTTCTCCTCGAAGTCCACGGACAGGGGGAAGAAGTCCACGCCGTCACGGGGACGGGGGGCCACGGTGACGGCCACCATCACGGAGGTGTCGCCGTAGCGCACCATGGCGGAGGCGGAGGCCAGCTCGGCCACCTTGCCCACCTCGATGGTCAGGGGACGGCCGCACAGGTCCATGGTCCAGGTCTTGTAGTTGGGGAACTGCTTGTGCTTGATAATAGTTGACATAACCTTACTCCTTTTCTTAATGTGTTGATAGGGTTCCGGAGCCGGAGGCCAACTCTTTAGCACTTGAAACCGGGTTTGAAGTGTGCTCAAACCTGCTTTCAACTGCTAAAAAAGCGGCGGAGGCCCGGATTTTTGTTTGGTTTTATATGCGAACATAGGGCAGCACGGAATACGCGCTGCCCTATGATGGCAAACTTACTTTCTGATACCCAGCTTGGCGATCAGGGCGCGGTAACGCTCGATATCCTTCTCCATCAGGTAATCCAGCAGCTTACGGCGCTTGCCGATCATCTTGTACAGGCCGCGGCGGCTGTGGTTGTCCTGCTTGTGGACCTTCAGGTGCTCGGTCAGCTGGTTGATGCGGGCGGTGAGGATAGCCACCTGCACCTCGGGGGAGCCAGTGTCGTTCTCGTGGGTGCGGTTAGCCTCGATCACGGCGGTCTTTTCGTCTTTGCGGATCATGTGTGTTTCCACCTTTCATCGTGTTTGCCCTGTCTCTGCGTACCGGGCGGGTGAAGCCCCGGACTGTTGCCCGGGCTGTGTCCCGGAACGAAGGTGACGGGCATAGTCGCGCATTCTCATGCTCTGACAGCATACCATAGTTTTTCCCGGCTGTAAAGGAAAATTTCTGTGATGGGAAGAAAATTTTGCGGCGGGATGGGGGGAGGGCCCTGCGCACAGGAGAGAGCCCCTCCGCCCCGCCCATAAAAGATCCCCCGGCCATAAGGCCGGGGGATGGGCTTCAGCTCAGCTTCAGCACTTCTCGAAGATGGTGGCAACGCCCATGCCGCCGCCGATGCACAGGGTGGCCAGGC
>CAKUHX010000089.1 GCA_934659475.1 uncultured Oscillospiraceae bacterium | reverse complement strand
ACCCCAGCCTGATCATCTATCACCCTGTGCGCCGGATCGATGGGGCGCTGATCGTCACCAACGGCGACCAGACCGATACCATTCGGGACTTTATGGTGCGGGGGGAGACCCCGGAACAGGCGCTGGCCACCCGGGAGTACGAGCCTGACCACCCCAACTACACGCCCCGGATCTCTGCTGTGATTTATGACAACGGTGCTTTCCAGCTGTCTATTCTGAAGCACGGGGATGGCCGCTGCCGCCGGCAGTTCTTCAACTACGAGGGCTGTGAGGAAGGTAAGGGATATTTCATCAGCACCTACCAGGGGGACGGCAATCCGCTGCCCTCTTTTGCGGGGGAGCCGGTGGAGGTCTCTATGCCCCAGGCGGAGCAGGTGTGGGCCGCACTGAACGCAGACAACAAAGTGTCTCTTTACGCCAACGTGGGCGGAAAAGTGACGCTGTTCAACAAAAATCTGGGGGATTGAGCCATGAAGGAACTGGAACTGAAATACGGCTGCAACCCCAATCAGAAGCCTGCAAAGGTATTTATGAAAGACGACAGCGAGCTGCCCATCACCGTTCTCAACGGCCGGCCGGGGTATATCAACCTGCTGGACGCTCTGAACTCCTGGCAGCTGGTAAAGGAGCTGAAGGAGGCCACGGGGATGCCCGCTGCCGCCAGCTTCAAGCACGTCTCTCCCGCCGGCGCTGCCGTGGGCAAGCCCCTGAGCGAAGTGGACAAGCAGATCTACTTTGTGGATAAGGACGCCCAGCTCAGCCCCATTGCCTGCGCCTATATTCGGGCCCGTGGGGCGGACCGCCTGTGTTCCTATGGCGACTGGGCCGCGGCCACCGCGGCCAGGGAGTTGAGCACGTCCACCTGGGCGGCGGCCGCGGCGGAGCGCTGGATGGCGGCCACCTGGGCGCACACCTGCTCCCGGATCTGGCTGAACAGCTGATACTCCAGGGCCACCACCTTGTCCTGGGCGGAGAGGATGGTGTGCTCCAGCTCCTTCAGCTCCTGAGAGATGTACCGCTCGGCATTTACCGTGGTCTGCTTCCGGGTCCAGCCGGCGGGCACCAGGTCGATCTGAGACTTGGCCACCTCGATGTAATAGCCGAACACCTTGTTGAAGCGGATGCGCATGTTTTTGATGCCCGTCTCCGCCTTCACCCGGGCCTCCATCTCCGCCAGCACATCGGTGCTGTTTTCGATGAGGTCCCACAGGCGGTCCACTTCTTCGTTGTAGCCCCGGCGGATGAACTTGCCCTCCCGCACGGAGAAGGGGGGCGCGTCCACAAAGGCGGACTGGATCAGCCCGGTCAGCTCCGGCAGGTCGTCCAGCTGCCCGGCCAGAGCCCGCAGCAGGGCGGAGGAGCAGGGGGAGATGAGATCCCGGATGCGGGGCAGGCGGCTGAGCCCCCCGGCCAGAGCCACCAGGTCCCGGCCCCCGGCGGTGCCGTACACCACCCGGCCGATGAGCCGCTCCAGGTCGGTGACCTCCTTCAGCACCAGGGTGAGCTCCTCCCGGGTGATGATGTCCTCCACCAGGTCGGCCACCGCCTGCTGCCGCCGGGCGATCTGCACCGGGGAGAGGAGGGGCCGCTCCATCCACCCCCGCAGCAGCCGGCCGCCCATGGCGGTGCGGGTCTTGTCCAGTACCCACAGCAGAGAGCCCTTCTTCTCCTGGGCGCGCATGGTGGCGGTCAGCTCCAGAGTCTGCCGGGCGGTGAGGTCCAGCTCCATAAAGTGTCCGGCGGTGTAATAGGAGAACACGGAGATGTGGGACAGGTCGGTCTTCTGGGTCTCGTACAGATAGGACAGCAGACCGCCGGCGGCCTGCACTGCCGCTGTGTCCCCCTCCGGCAGGGTGTCCAGGCCGGAGGTGAACTGCTTTTTCACCGCCGACAGGCTTACGTCGTAGCGGAAGCGGGCCTCGCCCCCGTTTTCACACAGGCAGTCCAGCCGCTCCCGCAGAAAATCCACCAGCCCGTCCAGCTGCCAGGCCCCGTCGGAGAGGATGACCTCGGTGGGGTGGAAGCGGCCCAGCTCGTTTTTCAGGTGGTCCATGGCGTCCTCCGCCGCGGACAAAGAGGTAGCGAACACCTCGCCGGTGGAGATGTCGCACAGGCACAGTCCGAAGGCTGCGGAGTCGGCATAGATGGCACACAGAAAGTTGTTTTTCCCCTCCTCCAGCATGGAGGCGGCGATCACCGTGCCCGGGGTAATGATCCGGGTGATGTCCCGTTCCACCAGACCCTTGGCCAGGGCGGGGTCCTCCATCTGCTCGCAGATGGCCACCTTATAGCCCTTGGCGATGAGCCGGGCGATATAGCTGTCGCAGGAGTGGTAGGGCACGCCGCACATGGGGGTGCGCTCCTCCTCCGGCTTGTTGCGGTCCCGTGTGGTCAGAGTGAGGTCCAGCTCCTTGGACGCCAGCTTGGCGTCCTCGTTGAACATCTCGTAAAAATCGCCCAGGCGGAAGAAGAGGATGGAGTCGGGGTGCTTCTCCTTCATCTCCAGATACTGCCGCATCATGGGGGTCATCTCTGCCATGGGATCACCTGCTTTCTGGTTTTGTTTTGTGGGAATATTTTGATGCCCACCCACCCACCTCGTCGTCGCAAAGTCCGCTGCGCTCAGGACGCCCAGGCATGGGCATCCCTCGCTGCGCTCCCTTGCTCCGACTCTCCCAATTGCAACCACTCCGTTGGGCTGCAATTGGGTACCCGGGGGCTCCGCCCCCTATGACCCCCGGATGGCCGCAGGCTATCCAGCGGGATGATGGGAAATGGGGATTGATGGTTGTGTGTGGGCGGATATCCTCATCCGCCCGGCGTTTTATCGGTCGCCCCCTCATCAGTCTCGCTCCGCTCGACAGCTTCCCCCCTGTGGGGGGAAGCCTGAAATACCGCCCTATAAAGCCTTCCCCCCACAGGGGGGAAGGTGGCCCGCAGGGCCGGATGAGGGGGCGGATGATGGGACAGGCGGGCGGCCACATGGGGCCGCCCCTACGGGGCTATGGGGGTATTACCCCCACAAGGGGATCATAAGGGGCGAAGCCCCTTATACCGAAAAAAGGGAGGGTTGGGAGGAAATTAAATGATCTCCCCAAACAGCGACCACTTATTGGCCCCGGTGATCTTCACCATGCAGAACTGCCCGATGGAACCTGCGCTGCCCTTGGCCCGCACCAGACGGTTGCCCGGGGTGCGGCCGGCGAAGGGGAACTCCCCGTCCCCGCTCTCGCCGTCCATCAGGCACCGCAGGGTCCTGCCGATATAGGCGGCGTGCTTCTCGGCGGAGATCTGATCCTGCAGGGCGGTGAGGCGGTTGAAGTTCCGGAGCTTCTCCTCCCGGCTCATGGGGTCGGGCAGCTTGGCCGCCGGAGTGCCCACCCGGGGGGAGTAGATAAAGGTGAACAGGGCGTCGAACCGCACGTCCTCCAGCACCTTCAGGGTGTCCTCAAACTCCTCCGTCGTCTCGCCGGGGAAGCCCACGATGATGTCGGAGGTGAGGACGATGTCGGGGATCAGGGCCTTCAGGGCGGCGATCTTCTCCAGATACTGCGCCCGGGTGTGGCGGCGGTTCATGGCCTTCAGGATGCGGTCGTTCCCCGCCTGAAAGGGCAGGTGCAGCACCGGGGCCACCTTTTCGCACCGGGCCATGGTCTCGAACAGCTTCTGGGTGGCGTCCTTGGGGTGGGAGGTCATGAACCGGATCAGAAAGTCCCCGGGCACGGCGTTCACCAGCTCCAGCAGGTCGGCGAAGTCCATAGGCTCCTCCAGGTCCTTGCCGTAGGAGTTCACGTTCTGCCCCAGCAGGGTGATGTCGTGATACCCCTCGGCCGCCAGCTGGCGGATCTCCGCCAGGATGTCCTCCGGCCTGCGGGAGCGCTCACGCCCCCGGACGTAGGGCACGATGCAGTAGGTGCAAAAGTTGTTGCAGCCGTACATGATGGACACCCAGGCCTTCACCTTGTCCTGGCGCACCAGGGGGATCCCCTCGGCGATGGAGCCGGCCTGATCGGCGATCTGGAAGATGCGGCCCTTCTGGGTCATCAGGGTGTGGATGAACTCCGGGAAACGCCACAGCTCGTGGG
Organism: uncultured Oscillospiraceae bacterium; assembly: GCA_934659475.1. Lineage (GTDB taxonomy): Bacteria > Bacillota > Clostridia > Oscillospirales > Oscillospiraceae > Lawsonibacter. Next base: position 2,591 of record CAKUHX010000089.1, on the reverse strand, counting down.
GGCCGAAGACCAGGTCCACATGGCGGTAGGACCGGCGGATGCGGTCGGCCACATGAGGCTCCTGAGCCATACAGCCGCACAGGCAGATGATCTGCTCCGGGTGGCGGCGCTTGGTGTGCACCAAAGCGCCCAGGTTGCCGAACACCCGCTGCTCGGCGTGCTCCCGGATGGCGCAGGTGTTGATGACGATGACCCGGGCCTGCTCCTCGTCGCTGGTAAAGCCGAAGCCCATCTGGGCCAGATAGCCCCGGATGCGCTCGGAGTCCGCCTCGTTCTGCTGGCAGCCGTAGGTGTCCACAAAGGCCAGGGGGGGCGTGGGCAGCTGGGCAGTGATGGCGGCGGTCTGATGGCAGAAGTCCAGCTGGCGGTCGATGTCGGCCTGAGAGATCACGGTGGTGGTACGTTCCATTTCGGGTCCTCCAGATGAAACGCGGGGGTCCCCGCGTGATTTTCGGAATAAAATATCATACCATTTTTTTCGGAAAAGGGCAAGGAGTCGGGGCGAAAAAACCGGAGGGCGCGCCGCCCGCGAGACATAAAAAGCCCCGGACGCAGCGGGTGCGTCCGGGGCGGGGGTACAGGGAGCTTACTGGCCCATGATGGCCTGGAACAGGCGGTAGACGGTGATGAAGGACTGCTCGCGGGTATAGGTGCCCAGAGGGGAGAACTTGTCGTTCCCGGTGCCGCTCATCACATTGATCTGATAGACAAAGCTGACGGCGTTGCGGAAGTAGACGGCCACATCGCCGTTGTCGGCGAAGGAGGTCTGCTGGGCGGGGGTGGTGTTCATGCCCAGCACCTTGGCGGAGCTGGTGAGCAGGGCGGCCGCCTCCTGCCGGGTGATGACGGAGTAGGGGTCAAAGATGCCGTTGCCCCGGCCGGAGATGATGCCCAGAGCATTGGCGGCGATCACGTTGGGGTTGGCGGTATCGGTGAAGGGATAGCTCTGCTGCCAGTCGGCCAGAGACTTGCCGGTCTTCTCCCGCACCACGTCGGAGATGTCCTTGTCCAGGACCTTCTCCACCGCGCGGATCACCAGGTCGCAGAACTCCTCACGGGTGATGCTGTTGACATACAGGTTCTGCAGGTAGTTGGGCACCAGATCCTCCTCGATGGCGGCGGTGACCAGAGGATAGGCCCAGCCGCTCATCTCGCTGGCCTCGGGCAGGGCGGGGGTGTAGTCGATGTGGCCGAAGCCGTACTTGCCGCGCTCGCAGATGACCACGTACTCGTCAGGGGTGACGGTGACGGGGCCGTTTTCGTTTTCGGTAAAGTAGCTGTCGGGGTCCAGCTTGTCCGTGCCGGGAATGGCGTTGCCCTTGGTGTCGATGAGGAAGGCGCGGCTGCCGTCGTAAACGGCGGCGTAGCCGTCAGAGCTGAAGCCGCTGGCGTTCACATACCGGGCGGGGATGGCCGCCTGGCCCTTGCTGTCCAGATAGCCGAACTTCCCGCCCTGACCGAAAACGGCCAGGCCGTAGTAATAGGGGCGCAGAGCATCGTACTGGAAGGGGATCACGGTCTTGCCGGTCTTGTCGATGGCGCCCCACTTGCCCTGGGTGTTCTGCACCATGGCAAGGCCGGTGTCGCCGAAGACCTGATAACTGGTGTAGATGCCGCTGACCATAAAGTCGTTGTAGGTGGGCTGGATGACCCACTTGCCGCTCTTGTCCACGAAGCCCCAGCGGTAGTTCCAGTTGTCGATGCTCCAGTCCAGCACACCCACAGGGGCCAGCCCCTTGTTGAAGGGGCGCAGATCGTAGGTCGGCTCCATTTCGCCGGTAGAGGCGCTGTGGGCGGCCAGGGTGATCGTCTTGCCGGAGGAGATGTTGTAGAAGCGCTGATCGCCGCCGAACAGCTCCATGCTGCCCAGAATGGCGGTGTCCTCGGTGACCTGCCAGTCGTAGCTGCTGGAGACGATGCCCTCGGGCAGATCGGCCAGCTGGCCGTCCGTACCAAAGAAGTAGTAGCAGGGGTCATCCAGCGCGGGCAGAGAGACGTAGCCGTTATAGAAGATGTGCTCGCCGCCGGTCAGCACCTCGTCGGAGCGGACGGCGATCTGGGGGGAAACATTATTTTCGTCGAAGCCGGGCATGGAGAACCATGTGACGTCCCCCTTGGTGTCTACAAAGCCCATCATGTAGTAGTTCAGGGTATACTTATTGCCGGTAAGAATATAGTCGCCGACTTCGTCATCCCAATAGCCGTCCTCTATCTCATCGCTGTTCACAAGGGTGCCCACCAGAGCCAGCCCCTCGCTGAAGCTGAAGGCGATGTCGAACTGCTCGGGGATAACGGTGTTCCCCTTGGTGTCGATATAGCCCCACAGACCGTCCGTCTTGACGGCGGCCAGCCCCTCGCTGAAGCTGAGGGCGTCATCATATCTGGGGGCGATGGGCTCGGAATAGGTCAGAACGCCCCGCTGGGCGGTGTCTCCGGCGGCAGACGCGGGGACGGCCAGTCCCATGGTCAGCGCCAGCGCGAGGATAAGGGTGAAGAGCTTTTTCACTTTGAACATCCTCTCTGTGTATTTTTCCGGGGAGCGCGCCACCGGGGGAAGGCTCGCCCGGATGGTATCATCAGTATAGTATTCA
>CAKUHX010000088.1 GCA_934659475.1 uncultured Oscillospiraceae bacterium | reverse complement strand
ATCCAAATGTGACCGCTTCGCCGGGTCACATTCGGAGATACGGAAAATTGGAGATCTTGTCTCCCGGCCGGCCGGAGCCGGCCGGGAAAACGGATCACGCTTTTATCATAAAGGCAGCAGAAATGGCCGCCTATTATGCTGGATCAGGCCTTCTCAGGCTCAGGATAGTCCACACCGCAGGTATCTACGGTGACCTTCTTCATCCGCTGCACTTGGCGGGGGCGGTCGTTCCAGTCGGTGGGGATGGCAGCGATGGCATCCACCACGTCCATGCCCTCGATGACCTTGCCGAAGGCGGCGTACTGGCCATCCAGGAAGGGGCCGTCATCGTGCATGATGAAGAACTGGCTGCCGGCGGAGTCGGGATGTCCGGCCCGGGCCATGGACAGCACGCCCCGCTTGTGGGACAGGTCGTTGGGAACACCGTTCTGGGCAAACTCACCCTTTACCGAGTAGCCGGGACCACCAGTGCCGGTGCCCTGGGGGCAGCCGCCCTGGATCATAAATCCGGAGATGCAGCGGTGGAAGATCAGGCCGTCATAAAAGCCCTTCTTCACCAGACTGATGAAGTTGTTCACCGTATTGGGGGCGATCGCGGGGTACAGCTCCGCCTTGATCACACCGCCGTTTTCCATCTCGATGGTCACAATGGGATCGCTCATAGTAGAACCTCTCTTTCACTTGGCCAACAGGCCCACGCCGTGCTGACTGAGATATTGGAGCAGCAGTACGCTGTTTTCCTGGTTATCCTCGAACCGGGCCAGGACCTGGCCCTCCCGGCCTATCAGCCGGCGGCCGTTGGCGCTGATGCGCATGCCGGCGATGTCCGCCGCACTGAAGGTGCGGGCCCCGCCGAAGGCGGGCAGGTAGCTGAAGATCTCCTCCTCCACCACCAGCCTGCGCCGGGCCTGCGCAAAGATCACGACGCCCAGCGCCATCAGACACAGGGCCACGATGGAGAAGATCACCGTTTCGGCCGCCGTCCAGTCCTGAGGGTCATCCACGGAGCTGGCTATGACGCCCACCAGCATCAGTCCAAAGCCAAGGATACAGGCCACGCCGATCACGCGAACCAGCACCTTGACCCACTTTTTATCCGTCACTGTAAAGCTACCGGGCACCGCAAAGCCCACCGCCTCGTTGGCCTGGGCGGCCTGACTGGCCGCCGGCTCAACGGGCCGGGCAAGCCGGGCCGCCCGTTCCGGCTCGGTATAGGCCATGATTTTCTGCTGGGCGGAGAATATGCCCAGCAGGCCGATGACCATACCGATCAGCATATTGGGCAGGATGATGCCCCAGTTATCCGGCATACAGATGGACTCCCAGGCCATGCGGGCCACGGGGATCCCGTACCAGGCGGCATCCGCCTGCCAATCCGGGTCGGAGCACAGCACATACATCCAAGAGGCGATCTCCGCCGCGAACAGGGCGAGGAGGGAGCAGACGATCACCGTGACCATGGCAAAGCGGGTGGACTTTTTGCCCCCCAGCAGCTTGTAGCCACAGCAGGCGGCCACCCCCACCAGAAAGCCCAGCCAGCCCACGAAGAAGCTGGCAAAGGTGCTGGCCAGGAACCAGGGGATACAGCCCACCAGCGCGCCGCCCAAAGCGCCCAAAATACCCAGCAGGGCGCTGCCCTGTCCCACGGGGGCCTCCATGCCCTCGGGCGCCTCCGCCGGGCGGAAGGAGTAGTCTTCCATCTTGCTTTACCTCTTTCTTTACCGGTCGCGCATCTTGATGGCGCGATCCATCTCCCGCTTGGCGTCCCGCTTGGCCACGGCCTCCCGCTTGTCGTAGAGCTTTTTGCCCTTGGCAAGGCCCACCTCCAGCTTGACCCGGGGGCCCTTGAAGTAGACCGCCAGAGGGACCAGCGAATAGCCATCCTGCTTGACCTTGGCAAACAGCTTCAGGATCTCCCGCTTGTGCATCAGCAGGCGGCGGGGGCGGCGCGGCTCTTTATTGAAGATATTGCCCTTCTCATAGGGGCTGATATGCATCCCCAGTACGGACATCTGTCCGTCCTTGATGATGCAGAAAGAGTCCTTCAGGTTGATATTGCCCAGACGGATGGATTTGACTTCGGTGCCCGCAAGTTCGACGCCGGCCTCGTATTTTTCCTCGATAAAATAGTCGTGGTAGGCCTTGCTGTTCTTGGCCACGATCTTGACCGACTCTGCCATAGGGCACCTCCTTTCCTACAGGGAGGCCATCATACCATATTTGCCGGAAAAAATCAAGGGGAACGGCGCCCTTCGGCTCCGCCGGCCTGTTTTTCCCGTTTCCGCAGCAGATCACAGCCCCGGCACAAAGAATATCTGCTTCCCTTTTTCCTTCTCTTCTGTTATGATGATACTGTGGTCTTCTGCGGAAACGGGAGCATAAGCAGGGGAGCGTTTTTACACAGATACCGGCATACCGGTCAGAGAGAGGCGTTTGTTTGAAAAGCAAGGGGATCGACTTCTGCAGCGGGAATATCGTCAAGCAGCTTCTGCTGTTCTCCATTCCCATCGTCATGGGGGAGCTGCTGCAAAACCTTTATAACAGCGCAGACGCCATCGTGGTGGGCAATTTTGTAAGCAAGCAGGCCCTTGCCGCGGTGAGCATCTGCGTGGGGCCCTCCGATCTGATGGTGGGCTTTTTCAACGGCATGTCCATGGGCTCCTCCGTGGTGGTGGCCCAGTCCTTCGGCCTGCACGACCGGGAAAAGCTGCTGCGCGCCATGCGGGTGTCCTTTACCTTTTCCGTGATCTTCGGCGTTCTGGTGTCCCTGCTGGGCATCCTGTGCGCCCCTCTGCTGCTGCGGATCACCGGGGCGCAGCCGGAGGTCTTCGGGGACGCCCTGGCCTATCTGCGCGTCTATCTGTCCGGGCTGATGTTCACCGCCATCTATAACATCGGCGCAGGCATCGTCCGGGCCATCGGCGACGCGGAGGCCCCCTTCCGCATCCTGGTCGTCTCCTGCTGCGTGAATATCGTGATGGATCTGGTCTGTGTCGGCCTGCTGTCCATGGGGGTCATCGGCGCGGCGGTGGCCACTGTGTTCTCCCAGCTGTGCTCCGTCATCCTGATCTACCGCCGGCTGAAACGGGAGAGCGGCGACTTCCGCATGTCCCTGACCGAGCTGCGGGAGAATTTTGCCATCGCCCGCCGGGTGGTCACCATCGGCATCCCCTCGGGCCTTCAAAACGCCATGATCGCCATCTCCAACCTTTTCGTCTGGCGGTACATCAACTCCTTCGGCACCAACGCCTCGGCGGGCATCGGCGTGGCCATGCGGCTGGACCGCTTTGTCCTGCTGCCCTGCAAGGCCTTCGGCATGACCATCACCACCTTTGTGGGCCAGAACGTAGGCGCCCGGCAGTACCGCCGCAGCCGGGCAGGTATTCTTCGCGCCCTGGCCCTGGCCCTGTCCGTTACGGCGTTTATCGGCGCACTGGTGTTCCTGTTTGCCGGTCCCTGCGTCGCCCTGTTCAACTCTGACCCCGATGTGGTGGCCATCGGCGTGGCCATGATGCACACCATCATCCCCTTCTATCTGGTGCTGGACGTGCGGGAGATCCTGGCCGGCGTGCTGCGGGGCTACGGCTATACCCAGGTGCCCATGGTCATCTCGGTGATCGGCATGATCGTGGTGCGGCAGCTGTTCCTGTCCCTGACCATGCCGCAGTTCCGCGCCATCGAGCTGCTGTATTACTGCTATCCCGTGGGCTGGATCTCCACGGTGGTCCTGCTGGTGGGGTATTACTTTTACAAGCGGAAAGGCTGCGTCGGGCTGACCGGATCCGCCGATGAGTGAACGATAACCTTCAACATACAAAAGTGGGCCGCTGTACCCGAGCGGTACAGCGGCCCACTTTATCCGGTATCCGGATCTCAGGATTTTACCAGCTCCGCCAGCCTCTTCCGCTTGGTGCGAACGTCCCCCTCGATCGCCAGTTTGGCGTAGATCTGGTTGATGTACTGCTTCACGCTGCCCTCTGACAGGAACAGCTTCTCCGCGATCTCCCGGTTGCTCAGCCGCTGGGCAGCCAGCAGTACGACCTCCCGCTCCCGCTCCGTCAACTCCGCAAGGGCCGCCGGACAGGCGGCCCGGCGGCGGTGCTTTTCGCCCAGCTGGCCCAGCGCCGCGATCTGCGCCGTAAACTCCCCCGGGGGCATCTCCGCCAGCAGGGGCTCCAGATAGGAGCGCTCCTCCGCAAAGGGCAGCACAAAGCCGTCCCGGGCGGCGATGTCCAGGGCCTGAGCCAGGGCGGCCCGGGCCTCCTCCCCCTTGTTCAGCCGCTGATATGCCGCGGCCATCTGAATGCGGACGTGCAGCGCCACCAGAGCATAGTGCATGCCGCCGCACAGGGCCAGCAGCCCCTCTCCCCGGCCGATCACCTTCGCATAGGCCCCCTGGGCCAGATAGACCTGATTTTCGATCATCTCCATCATGGGCCGGCCCGGCGCAAGAAAGTTCACTGTGTTCAGCCTGTGCTCCCGGAAGAGCGGGGGGATCTTCCCCGGCTGGTCCAGCAAGGCCCAGCAGTAGGCACAGATGCTGTCCAGAAGGCACAGCCAGTCGGCGCTGTGCTGCCGCAGCAGCTCCGCCCGGCGCCGCTCGGAGCTGTATTCCGGGGCGCCCCCCGTATACAGCGACAGCCGCCACGCCAGAAAGTCACAGCACAGGGCCATGTTCATCTGGCCGTTCCCCTCGATCTGAGAGCGGGCCCGCTCCAGGGCGATCTGAGCGTCAGTAAAGCGCCCCTGCATCAACAGCGCCTCGGCCCGCATGATGGTCTCCGCCCCCTGTCCGTGGCCACAGGTGACCTTGTAGTAGTGGGGCATACACTCGTCCATCTCCGCCAGCTCGCTGTCCAGCCCTCCCGGCCGCCGGTGGAACATCATCAGCACCGAGGGGGAGCCGAAGGTCCAGCCGCCTTCGTTGCGGATGCTGATGGCGGGGCGGGACATCTGGGCGCTGGCGCTGCGGTGCAGGCGGCTCATGGCGCTGATGTCGTTATAGTACAAAAAACTCATGATCAGGTCGCACTCGCCCATCAAGTCCCCCCGTTCCACCTGGGGCATATCCGGGTGCTCTCGGACGGCCGCCTCCAGAAGGGCCTTCAGCTCCATCATTTTGGGGATCTGCCGCCAGGTGAACATGCGCCGCATGAGCACCAGCAGGGCAAGGGGGTGCTCCTTCAGCACAGAAACGGGGCATTTCTCCAGAAAGGCCAGTACATCCTCCGGATCCAGCGATGCCATCAGGATGCCGGCATCCCGCTCGATCACCCGCAGCACGGCGCCGCAGTCCCCGCTCGCAGCATAGGCCCCTATGGCATGGAGATACTGGCCGTGTCTCTCATACCAGACGCCGAAGCGGCCGCAGTAGACCGTCTGCTTCTCCCCGGCCATAGCCCGGAACTCCCGCTGGGCACACTCCTTCATCATGTGGTGAAAGCGAAAGCTCACCCCGTCGGGCAGGCGGGTGACAAAGGCGTTCTGCTCCGTAAGGGCGGACAGGAATTCCCCGGTGTGGGGGCTTTCTGTGATGAACTGCGCCATCCCTTCCGTAAACTCGTCGGCCAGGCCCATCACTGCCAGGAACTCCCGCTGCCGCTCCGACAGGGGGTCGAGCATGGCGGCGGTGAACATAGCGTAGATGTCAGAGTCCCGGTCGGGCAGCGCCCCCCGCTCAGACAGCGTGCGCAGGTTCAGATAGACCGCGGAGAACCAGCCCTCGCTGGAGTACAGCAGGGCGTCGATCTGGGCATCAGAAAGATCCGCCCCACAGCGGTGGGCGTAGACGGAGAGTTCCGTGTGGTTCAGCCGCAGCTGCTCCGTCCCGATCTGGCAGACCTTTCTGCCCAGCCGCAGGATCTCCTCCCCGGGGAGAAAGCGGTCGCGGCTGGCCACGATCAGGTGCACATTGTCGGGCAAACGGTTGGCCAGCGTACACAGAAAAGCAGAAAGGCGGCCGTCCGTCAACAGGTGGAAGTCATCGATGAAGATGCAGCAGGGCACCTCTCCCCCAAGCTCCCGGCACAGGTCCTCCACCAGCAGTCCGCTGCCGGCGGCATCGGCGGGGCAGGCGCAGTCCCGCAGGAAGGGGAAGCCTGCGTGGGCAAAGGCGTCCTGCGCGCTCCTCCAGAAGATGGCAAGGTTGTTGGAATAGACGCTGACGCGGATCACACACAGCGGCCCCGCCTTGGCCCGCTCCCCCAGATACCAGTTCACCGCCGTGGTCTTTCCATAGCCCATGGGCGCCACCACCGTGGTCAGGGCGCAGCGCAGGATGGGCCGCAGGCTCTCCTGCAGCCGCTCTGATATGTAGATGGCATTCAGATCCCGTTTTTGCTTCGGCATAGTATCCACCCGCACTCTCTCTGATGTGGGCCTGCCCCCGGCAGGCATCTGCTGCCGCTTATTATACCGGAAGGGCCGGAGAAATGCAAAGCACCTGCATAAAGCATGTCCTCCGGACAAAAAAGGCCCTGCCCATGCAGCGCATGGGCAGGGTCTGAACACATATCCGGGTCTCTGTCTCAGCGGACCGTCAGCTCGCCGTTGTCCACGTCCACCGTGAGCACGGCGCCGGGCTCCACCTGGTCGGCAATGATCTTCCGGCTGATGAGGGTCTCCACCGTGTGCTGCAGATAGCGGCGCAGGGGGCGGGCACCATAGATGGGGTCGTAGGCCTCGTCAAT
>CAKUHX010000087.1 GCA_934659475.1 uncultured Oscillospiraceae bacterium | reverse complement strand
CTGCAACGCCGCCTACTGGCGGGGCGACTCTGACCGGGAGACCCTGCAGCGCATCTACGGCATCGCCTTCCCCAAAAAAGAGGAGCTGGACGCCTATCTCCAGCGCATCGAGGAGGCCAAGCGCCGCGACCACCGCAAGCTGGGCCGTGAGCTGGGCCTGTTCATGACCAACGACCTGGTGGGCAAGGGCATGCCCATGTTCCTGCCCAAGGGCTACACCGTGTGGCAGATCCTGGAGAATTATATCAAGGAGAAGGAGCGCAAGCTGGGCTATCAGCACGTCATGACCCCCTGCGTGGGCACCGTGGACCTGTACCGCACCTCCGGCCACTGGGACCACTATAAGGAGAATATGTTCCCCGCCATGGAGGTGGAGGATGAGAGCTTCGTGCTGCGCCCCATGAACTGCCCCCACCACATGATGATCTACGCCAACCGGCCCCACTCCTACCGCCAGCTGCCCGTCCGCATCGGCGAGGTGGCCCACGACTTCCGGTTCGAGGCCAGCGGCACCCTGAAGGGCATCGAGCGCGCCCGGCACTTCTGCCAGAACGACGCCCACCTGTTCGTCACCCCCGACCAGATCAAGAGCGAGGTGGCCGCCGTCTGCGATCTGATCTTCGACGTCTACAAGGACTTCAATATCACCGACTACCGCTGCGTCCTGTCCCTGCGGGATCCCGCGGACAAGAAGAAGTACCACGACGACGACGAGATGTGGAACAAGGCGGAGAGCGCCCTGCGTGAGGTGCTGACCGAACTGGGCATCCACTTCACCGAGGAGATCGGTGAGGCCGCCTTCTATGGCCCCAAGCTGGATGTGAACGTGAAGCCCGCTGTGGGCAACGAGTACACCCTGTCCACCTGCCAGCTGGACTTCTGCCTGCCCGCCAAGTTCCAGCTGAAGTACGCCGACAAGAACGGCGAGGAGCAGACCCCCGTGGTGCTGCACCGGGCCATCCTGGGCTCTCTGGACCGGTTCATGGCCTACCTGATCGAGGAGACCATGGGCGCCTTCCCCGCCTGGCTGGCCCCCGTCCAGGTGAAGGTGCTGCCTGTCACCGACCGGGCCCTGGACTACGCCCGGGAGATCTCCGCCAAGCTGGACACCGCCGGATACCGCGTGGAGGTGGACGACCGCAACGAGAAGATCGGCAAGAAGATCCGCGAGACTACCCTGGAGAAGGTGCCCTATATGCTGGTGGTGGGCGACCGGGATATGGAGAACGGCACCGTGTCCGTCCGCAAGCGCTCCGGCGAGGATCTGGGCGCTATGACCTACGACCAGTTCTACGCCCTGCTGAAGGACGCCGTGGACAGCAAGGTCATGGAGTAAAGGCCCTTCCTGCCCTGCTCCGTCGGGGCCGCAGGGTAAAAAATTCAAAAGCTCCCACTCAGGTGCGGCAGAGCCGCGCCCGAGTGGGAGCTTTTTCTTCCTGATCTCTGCGGCGGGGAGATCGTCCGCCGCCCTACTGAACGCGGGCCTTGGCGGTATAGGACTCCATGTCGATCCGGATCACGGTCACCGCGCGGGCCATGGCCGCGCTGATCTCATGCTCCCGGCCGGTCTGCGTCTTCATCAGCATGCGCAGGCCGAGACACTTCTCCTCCCCGTCCTCAAGAATGACGGCCCGTCCCCGGCCCATAACGCTCTCATATGCGGCCCCGTATGCACAGGGGATGTCCGCGGGGACCAGAAGCTCGCCCCGGTCGACCTCTACGAACACATTGGGGTCCCGCCGCAGGCAGTCCAGCTTGTGCCCCTCTCCCGCACAGTGCAGATAGAAGGTCAGCCGCCCGTCCCGCAGCACATAGCCGTAGTGCAGGGGGACTACATAGGGGAAGGGTCCGTCATGCATTCCCAGATGCAGGTATCTGGCCCCCGCAAGGATCTGCCCGATCCGGGCGGGGTCGGTGATCTCACGATCCTTTCTTCGCATAGTGCTGCGCTCCTTTCCAGTGGGCAAATAAAACGGGGCCCCCAGGGGGCCCCGGGACACTCAGTCCTTCTTTTCGTCCTCTTCCTCGTCCTTCAGCAGACGCACCCGGATCTCCAGTACCCGGCGGTGCTCTACCTTGGTGACGGTAACGTCCAGCCCCTCGGCCTGGAAGCGGTCCCCCGGCTCGGGCACCCGGCCCACCTGCTCCAAAACCCAGCCGGATACGGTGGTGGCCTCGCAGCTGCCCTTCAGCTGGAACAGGTCATACATATCGTCCAGATCGGCGGAGCAGGCGATGAGATAGCTGCCGTCCTCCTGCTTCTGGAAGGTCTCGATCACCTCGTCGTGCTCGTCCCAGATCTCGCCCACCAGCTCCTCGATGATGTCCTCCAGGGTGACGATGCCCTCGGTGCCGCCGTACTCGTCCACCACCACGGCCATGTGGGCCTTGCTGCGCTGCAAAATGCGCAGCAGCTCGGAGATCTGGGCGCTGGCGGTGGTATACAGCACCGGGGTCTTGATCATGGTCAGGCGGTCCTCCCCCCGGCTGCGGGCCAGATAGAAGTCCTTCTCGTGGATGACGCCCACGATGTTGTCAATGTTCTCGTGATAGACGGGCAGGCGGGAATAGCCGCTCTCGGTAAACAGGGCGGCGGCCTGATCCATAGTGGCGTCCTCCTCCACGGCCACCAGATCCACCCGGGGGGTGAGGATCTCGCCCACCTCCATGTCGTTGAAGGCGATGGCGTTGCGGATCAGGTCGCTCTCGTGCTCGTCCAGTCCGCCCTCGGTCTGGGCCTGATCCACCATGCCCACCAGTTCCTCCTCGGTGATGGAGTTGTCATCGGAGCTGTGGAACAGCAGGGAGATCAGTTTCTTCCACTGGGTGAACAGGAAATTCAGGGGGGTGAGCACCACCAAAAAGAGCTTCAGCAGGGGAAGAGAGGCCACAGCCCAAGACTCGGGAGACTCCTTGGCCAAGCTCTTGGGGGTGACTTCGCCGAAGATCAGAATGACCACCGTGAGCACTGCGGCGGAGATGGCCGGGCCGCGCTCGGCGCCGGCCAGCTTGATGAACAGAACGGCGCCGATGGTGGTGGCTGCGTTGTTGACGATGTTGTTTCCGATCAGGATGGTAGATAGGAGCTTGTCGTACTGGTCCGCCATCTCCAGAGTTTTGGCGGCGCGGGCGTCCCCGTCGTCGGCGCGGCTTTTCAGCCGGATCCGGTTCAGGGAGGTGAAGGCGGTCTCCGTGGCGGAGAAATAGGCGGACATGGCCACAAGGACCACAAGGGCGACGATCATTCCTATACTGCTACTGTCCATTTGGGACGGATCAACTCTGCTTTCCGTTTCAAATTTTGTCCGCTCTGTCCCGCCCGTGGCCGGGATGCGTACAATTATGATGCAGTATACCACAGAATGGAAGAGAATGCAAATAAAAGCGGTGAAAAAGTCAGGAGGACCTGAAGCTTTTTCAAGGCTTCAGGTCCTCCTGCGGTCTTTCTGCAAAATTTTGGGCTGCGGCCGGACAGGGCACGGAAGTATGCCTCAATACCGGTCGGCCAGCCCCTCGCGGCAGATCACGTCCTGCATCACGCCGCCGGCCCCGCCGTCCAGCATGGAGCGGCGCACCCGGCTGATGGTGGCGCTGCTGGCCCCCGTCTTGTCCAGGATGTCCAGATAGACCATCCCCTGCTGCAGATAGACGGCAACGTCGAAGCGCTGCTCCATGCTGCGCAGCTCGATGGGGGTGCAAAGGTCCTGAAAAAAGCGGCGGCACTCCTCTACATTTTTCAGTGAAAGGATGGTCTCATACAGGGCATCGCTGTTCCTGTTTTCAGTCTTATCCATAGCTGCTCCTCTCCCCGCCCCAAGGGCGGGCTCTTCTCTTTATCCACTATAGCACAGCAAAGTAAAAAAAGGAAGGGGTTTTCGAAATTTGTCCTTTTCCGGCGGACAGTATTGCCGGGGCCTGCCCCCCGTGGTATACTGTGATCAAGATCGACAGCGGCGCGCCCCGGGCGCGGAACAGGAGGACAGATATGGAAAGATATGTACAGTACGCGGTGGAGCAGACCTGCGCGCTTCTGGCCATCGACAGCCCCACCGGCTTTACGGAGCGGGCCGCCCAGCGCGTGATGGAGGAGCTGAGCGCCCTGGGCCTTGAGCCGGAGCGCACACGCAAGGGGGGCGTACTGGTCTGCCTGAATCCGGAACAGCCGGAGGCGAATGCCCTGCTGCTGGAGGCCCATACGGACACTCTGGGGGGAATGGTCACCCAGATCACCGAGACGGGCCGGCTGAAGCTGACCGCCCTGGGGGGCATGGATCCCAACAACGCCGAGGGAGAGAACGTGCGCATCCACACCCGGGAGGGAAAGGTATATACCGGCACCTTCCAGCTGCACAACGCGTCCATCCATGTGAACGGGAACTACGACGACACCAAGCGCAGCTACGAGGACATGGAGGTGGTCATCGACGAGGAGGTCCGCTCCAAGGCCGATGCGGCCGCCCTGGGGATCCTGCCCGGGGACGTGGTGTGCTTTGAGCCGCGCACCGTGGTGACCCCCTCCGGCTATATCAAGAGCCGTTTTCTGGACGACAAACTCTCCGTGGGTGTCCTGCTGGCCCTGGCCCGGCAGATCCGGGACGGGGCGGTGACCCCCGCCCGGCGGGTGTGGCTGCACATCACTGTGTTTGAAGAGGTGGGCCACGGCGGCGCGGCCCCGGTCCCCGACGGGGTCACCGATGCCGTCAGCGTGGATATGGGCTGCGTCGGGGACGGGCTGGGCTGTACGGAGACCCAGGTGTCCATCTGCGCCAAGGACTCCCGCGGGCCCTATCACTACCGCATGGTGACCGACCTGATCTCCGCCGCCCGGCGGGGCGGGGCGGACTTCGCTGTGGACATCTACCCCCACTACGGCTCCGACGTAGAGGCCACCCTCTCCGCCGGCCATGACCTGCGCCACGGACTGATCGGCCCGGGGGTGTACGCCTCCCACGGGTATGAGCGCAGCCACAAGAAGGGCGTGGAGAACACGCTGAAGCTGTTGGACGCATACGTCAGCGCCTGCGCAAATTGACCGGCAGCCGCCCGGGGCCCTGTGAAGGCCCGGGGCGGCTGCACGCCTGCCTTTCCCCCAGCAGGGGTATCTAATAAACCTGTTAACGGTTTTTGATTGAAAGGAGTGCGTTCTCTTGCACCTGTCCCACCCCCATGAGAGCCCCGCCGACCAGCGGGCCCGCATGCTGGAGTCCCCCGTAGAGCCGCTGATCGTCCGCCTTGCTATCCCTACCACCATCAGTATGCTCATCACCTCTGTCTACAACATGGCGGACACCTATTTTGTTTCCCAGATCGGCACCAGCGCCTCCGGCGCCGTGGGCATCGTGTACTCCATCATGGGGGTCATCCAGGCTATCGGCTTTATGGTGGGAGTGGGTGCCGGATCCATCACCTCCCGGCTGCTGGGGCAGGACCGCAGGGAGGAGGCAGGGCGGTATGCCTCCAGCGCCGTATTCGCTGCGCTGGTGCTGGGGATCGGCTTCAGCGCTTTGGGTCTGGCCGATCTGAAAAATCTGATCTGGCGGCTGGGCAGCACCCCCACCATCTATCCCCATGCCGTGGATTACGCCTTTTTCATCCTTCTGGGTGCGCCGGTGATGATCCTGTCCTTCACCCTGAACAACCTGCTGCGCTGGCAGGGGAAGGCCAAGCTGTCGGTGGTGGGGCTGACCACCGGGGGTGTGCTGAACATGATTCTGGACCCCATCTTCATCTTCGGGCTGAATATGGGCACCCGGGGGGCCAGCCTGGCCACCTTTCTGAGCCAGTGTGTGAGCATGACCATTCTGGCCTCCTTCTTTCTGCGGGGGTACAGCGATTTTGTTGTCTCCCCCCGGCTGATCTCCCGCCGCTGGCGTACCTACTTCAATATCCTCCGCCAGGGGATGCCCTCTTTCTTCCGCAACGGTATGCTCTCCCTGTCCACCATGGTGCTCAACTACAACGCCCGCATCTACGGGGACGCCGCTGTGGCCGCCATGTCCATCGTCACCAAGGTGTTCAGCTTCCTCCAGTCTGTGGTCATCGGCTTCGGCCAGGGGCTTCAGCCGGTGGTGGGCTATAATTACGGGGCCGGGAGGCTGAGCCGGGTGAAGCGGGGCGTACTGTTTGCCCTGAAGGCCGCCACTTGCGTGCTCACTGCAGGCGCGGCCCTGGGCTATCTGCTGGCCCCACAGATCATTCTGGCTTTCCGGGACGACCCGCAGGTCGTCGCCATCGGGGTGCGGGCCTTCCGCTACCAGTGCCTGATCATGCCCCTGATGCCGGTATTCGTCTTTTCCAACATGATCTTTCAGGGGATGGGCAAGTCCTTCAGGGCCACCACCCTTGCGGTGTGCCGTCCAGTATTTTTTATGGCGCTGGCGATGGTGCTGTGCGGGGCCTTCGGACTGACGGGGCTGGAGGTGTCTCAGCCCATTGCTGACCTGCTCAGCTTCCTGCTGTCGGCCATGCTGCTGCTGCGGCTGTTGAGAGGGGAACTGCGGGAGACGGAACAACAATAAGAACAGGCCCCGGTGCTGCACAGCACCGGGGCCTGTCTTTGTAAACGGCGGGGGAGGGCCCGCAGTCCGGACTTCGTTACTTACCCGCCGGGACGCCCACGCCGTGGGTGGACTGGCGCACCATTTTGGTCAGGGCGAACAGGGCGATGGCGTTGGGAATGACCATCAGGTTGTTGAACATGTCGGTCAGCTCCCACACCAGATCGTTGGACATCAT
>CAKUHX010000086.1 GCA_934659475.1 uncultured Oscillospiraceae bacterium | reverse complement strand
CCCCTGTCAGGCAAAAACCTTCAAGACGTTTCCAGACATTTTTTTCAAGCTGATGAGACAGATTTGTGTAAATTGCCATTGACGAGAGCGGTATAAATCTGGTATGCTATGGATACGATTCGATGAGTATGGAGGTACGAGGCCATATGTATAGTCAGGAAGCTGTTGTGAACAATCAGGTCGGCCTGCACGCCAGACCTGCAACTTTCTTCATCCAGAAGGCCAATGAGTTCAAAAGCTCCATCTGGGTGGAAAAGGAAGAGCGGAAAGTCAACGCGAAGAGCCTGCTGGGCGTTCTCTCTCTTGGCATCGTAAAGGGCACTCAGATCAAGCTGATCGCTGACGGCCCCGACGAAAAGGAAGCGGTAGAAGCCCTTGCCAAGATGATCTCCTCCGATTTTGCTGAGTAAGCAGCAAGTTTGATCCAGCCATTGAAAAAGGCGCCGCCACCGCGGCGTCTTTTTTGCTCTGTCAGGGGGGAATACCGTGACATTTGACGAATTGAAAGAAAAGGCCCACGCCCTGCCCCTGAAGCCCGGCGTCTACATCATGCAGGACGCCAAAAACACCGTGATCTACGTGGGAAAGGCCAAGGCGCTGAAAAACCGGGTCAGCCAGTATTTTCAGGACCAGAGCCGCCACAACGAAAAGACCAGGGCCATGGTGGCCCAGATCGACCACTTCGATGTGATCATCGCCGACAGTGAGTTCGAGGCCCTGGTGCTGGAGTGCTCCCTGATCAAGCGCCACCAGCCCCACTATAATATCCTGCTGAAGGACGACAAGGGCTATCCCTATATCCGCCTGTCCAAGGAAGAGTACCCCCGTTTCTCCCTGACCAACCGCCCGGGGCAGGACGGGGCCCGGTATTTCGGCCCCTATGCCGGCCGGCACGAGACCCAGGGCATCATCGACGCCCTGCGGGACGCTCTGCGCCTGCCCGCCTGCCGAAAGAAGTTCCCCCGGGACATCGGGAAGGAGCGTCCCTGCCTGAACTTCCACATGGGCAAGTGCGACGGCTACTGCCGCAGCACCGCCATGAAGGAGCAGCACGATCAGGCCATCGCCCAGGCGGTGAGCCTTCTGGAGGGACGCTTCAAAGAAGTGCAGGAGGAGCTGACCGCCGAGATGGAGCAGGCGGCGGCGGAGCTGCGCTTTGAACAGGCTGCCCAGCTGCGGGACCGCCTGCGGGCCATCGAGCTGCTGGGCAAGCGGCAGAAGGTGGTGGCCGGCTCTCTGGCGGACACTGACGTGTGCGGCTTTTACCGGGGAGAGGCCAAGAGCTGCTTTGTGGTGCTGCACTACATGGGGGGCGACCTGGCCGCCAAGGACTTCGACCTGGTGGAGACGCCGGTGGAGGAGGACGAGGGGGATACGGTGTCCTCCTTTGTCCGGGAGTACTATGTGGGCCGCAGCCGCCTGCCCAAGCAGATCCTGCTGCCCTGCGAACTGCCCGACCACATCCCACTGGAGCGCCTGCTGGGCCAGCAGGTGGGCCGCCGGGTGGAACTGACCACCCCCCAGCGGGGGGCCAAGGCGGAACTGATCCGTCTGGCCGACCAGAATGCCCGGGAGGAGGTGGAGCGGGCCACCACCCGCCAAGAGCGGCAGAACAAGCTGCTGGAGTTGCTGGGGCGGATGCTGGATCTGGATGCGCCCCCCCGGCGGATGGAGTCCTACGATATCTCCAACACTGGAAAGGATGACATGGTGGCCTCCATGGTGGTGTACGTAGACGGCAGGCCCCTGAAGCGGGACTACCGCCGGTTCAAGATCAAGGATCTGGATGGGCCCAACGACTACGCCAGCATGGATCAGGTGCTCCGCCGCCGGTTCCGGCGGATGCTGGACGGGGACGAGAAGTTTGCGGACGCCCCCGATCTGCTGCTCATCGACGGCGGCCTGGAGCACGTCCGGGTGGCCCGCCGGGTGGTGGAGGATATGGGTCTTGACATCCCCGCCTTCGGCATGGTGAAGGACGACCGGCACCGTACCCGGGCGCTGGTGGTGCCCGACGGCCGGGAGATCGGCATCCAGTCCGTGCCCGCCGTGTTCGCCCTGATCGGTCAGATCCAGGAAGAGACCCATCGCTTTGCCATCGAGTTCAACCGCCAGCAGCGGAAGGCGCGGGTGCAGGGGTCAGAGCTGGACAAGATCCCCGGCGTAGGGGAGAAGCGCCGCGCCCAGCTGCTGAAGGCGTTTAAGAGTGTCAGGGCCATTAAGGCCGCCCCTCTGGAAGAATTGGAGAAGATGGTGCCGAAAAACACCGCTCAGGCGGTGTACCAGTATTTCCGCAGGCAGGAGGAAGAGGCCAAAGCGCCGTAGAGCCGCGGCCGTACTGCGAAAATGAGCCAAAGAGAAAGGAAGGACCGCCATGCGCGTCATATCTGGAACGGCCAGAGGCCGCCGCCTTGGGGAACTGAAGGGGATGGATACCCGCCCCACCACGGACAAGGTGAAGGAGTCCCTGTTCAATATCATCCAGTTCGACATCGAGGGCCGCCGGGTGCTGGACCTGTTCGGCGGCACCGGCCAGCTGGGCATCGAGGCCCTGTCCCGGGGGGCGGAGCACTGCACCTTCGTGGATCAGCGGCGGGATGCGGCCCAGCTGATCCGGGATAACCTGAGGGCCACCGGTCTCTCAGAACGGGGAAAGGTGATCCAGGGGGATTCTCTGGCATTCCTGCAGTCCTGCTGGGAAAAATTTGACCTGATCTTTCTGGATCCGCCCTATGCTGCCGACCTGCTGGACCGGGCGCTGGAGACCATCTCTTCAATTGACATTCTGTCGGAATATGGTATAATAATCTGCGAAAGTGCCTTGGAACGGCAGCTGCCCGACCTGGCATGGCCCTATGAAAAGGGCAGAGAGTACCGGTATGGAAAGATCAAGCTGACCCTATTCCATCGGGCGGGGAGTGGACTGAACCAATGAAGATCGCCATTTATCCGGGCAGCTTTGACCCGGTCACCTTGGGCCACCTGAATATCATCAAGCGGGCGGCCAACTGTTTTGATAAGCTGATCGTCTGCGTCATGGTCAACTCCAGCAAGCACGGCATGTTTACCCCGCCGGAGCGGGTGGAGCTGCTGCGCCGGGCCACCCAGCGTTTCCCTAACGTAGAAGTGGATTACTCCGATGAGCTGCTGGCCGCCTATGCCCGCCGCAGGGGGGCAAAGGTGGTGGTAAAGGGCCTGCGGGCCGTCTCTGACTACGAGCAGGAAGTGCAGATGGCGGTGATCAACCGCAAGCTCAATCACAATCTGGAGACCATGTTTCTGGCCTCCAGCGAAAAGTATACCTATCTGAGCTCCACCATCGTGAAGGAAATGGCGCGGTATGGGGCGGATCTGAAGGAATTTATCCCCCGCGAGATCGTGGAGGATGTACAGGAACGGCTGAGGACCCTACAGGAAAGGAAGGGCTGAACAATGGCGACCGGAGTAGAAGAATTGCTGGATATGCTGTTCAACATGGTGGACGACGCCAAGAGCGTCCCCCTGTCCGGCGATAAATGTATGCTGGAGCGGGACAAGACCCTGGATCTGATCGACGATATTCGCGCGCAGTTCCCCGTGGAACTGGGCGAGGCGAAGAAGATGATGGCCAACCGGGCGGAGGTGATCGCCTCCGCCAAGCGGGAGGCGGAGCTGATCCGTAAGCAGGCCGAGGCCGAGGCCCAGCGTACTCTGGCCCAGGAGCCCATCCTGCTGCAGGCCAAGCAGCAGTCCGCCGAGCTGATGCGGCAGGCGGAGGAGCGCAGCCGCGAGCTGAAGCGCTCCGCCAACGAGTACTGCGAGGACGCCCTGCGCCGCACCGAGGAGGCCGTGGCCGAGGCGTATGACGAGATCAAGCAGTCCCGGGCACGGTTCCGCGCGGCGGCCTCCGCCGTGGGCGAGGGAAAGAGCGCCGGCGCGGCCAAGGTGTACGACGCTGCGGCGGACGAGGACTGACCGGGCGGCTCACGCAGACGCTTATCCGGCCGGGTGCGGATCGATCCGCACCCGGTTTTTTGTGCTGTGACCGAAGGTATTCGGGGAACTCTACTGCTGTTCGGTTGCGGAATGGGGCGGGTTTTGTTATCATACCGCCGGGGTGATCGTGATGTTTGAAATCGATAAGGGAAAATTCGGAGCCTTTGTGGCGGAACTGCGCCGGGAGAAGGGCTACACACAGAAGGAGGTGGCCCGGCGGCTGTTCCTCTCTGACAAGGCGGTAAGCAAGTGGGAGACCGGGGCGAGCATCCCGGACACGGCGCTGCTGATCCCCCTGGCAGAGCTGCTGGGGGTGAGCGTGACGGAACTGCTGCTGTGCCGGAAAAATCAGTCCGAGGCCCCTATGGACGCCGTAGAGGTGGAGGGCCTGGTGAAAACGGCCATTCAGTATTCTGCGGACAATGTGCCCCGGGCGTATCAGACAAAGAGTCGCTGGACAGCAGTCTATGTGCTGTCTCTGCTGCTGGGGGCGCTGTGCGCAGTCTGGAGCGGGAGAGCGGGCCTGGCGACCGATGCCCTCTGGTGCGGACTGCTGCTGGGGGGCAGCTTCGGAGCGTACTTCGTATTCTTTGTGCAGATGAAGCTGCCCGCCTATTACGACGAAAACTCTGTGAATGTGTTCAGCGACGGACCGGTGCACATGAATATACCCGGAGTCACCTTCAACAACCGAAATTGGCCGAAAATCGTAGATGCCTGCCGCTTCGGCACCTGTCTCATTACGGCGGGCCTGCCCGCTCTGTGCCTTTTGATGGGACGGCTGGCACCCCTCTGGTGGACAAGAGCGGAGGGACCAGTCTGCCTGATCCTGATCCTGAGCGGGTTCTTTCTGCCCATCTATTGGGCGGGGAAACGGGGATAAAAAAGAGCCGGGCGCAGGGTGACCTGTACCCGGCCCTTCTTATCTTGGTCCAGTTTTCTCCTTCGCAGGGGACAGTGCGTCAAGACCCCGTAAAAATAGAGGAGCAGGGCGGAGAAAAAGAGCAAGAAAATCATAATTCTGGGCACAGAAAGACTTGCGCGGAAGAGAAAGTTATACTACAATAAGCAATGAGCGAATCCCGGCTGACAAGGCGAGCCGGAGATGAGAGAGCGGGCAAAACATAATTGTAGTGATGGAGGTAGAACTCTGATGAGAAAGGTCAACTTTACAGAGACTGTTCTGCGCGATGCAAACCAGTCGCTGATCGCCACCCGTCTGCCTTATGAAAAGTTCGAGCCGATCCTGGAGACCATGGATAAGGCCGGGTACTATTCTGCTGAGGTCTGGGGCGGCGCCACTTTCGACGTGTGTCTGCGTTATCTGCACGAGGATCCGTGGGAGCGCCTGCGGAAGATCCGCGCCAAGATGCCCAACACCAAGCTGCAGATGCTGCTGCGCGGCCAGAATATCCTGGGGTACAAGCACTACCCCGACGATGTGGTGCGCAAATTCGTGGAATACTCTGTAAAGAACGGCATCGACATCATCCGGATCTTCGACGCGCTGAATGACGTGCGCAATCTGGAGGTCGCCGTGGACGAGACCCTAAAGCAGGGCGCCATCGCCTCCGGCACCATCTCCTACACCACCAGCCCTGTCCACACCCTGGACAAATATGTGGAGATGGTGAAGGACCTGAAGAGCATGGGCGTGCAGTCGATCTGCATCAAGGACATGGCCGGCATCATGAGCCCCAAGGAGGCCTATGACCTTTCCGCCGCCATCAAGGATGCGGTGCCTGAGTTGCCTCTGGTCATCCATACCCACTGCACCACCGGTCTGGCCTTTATGACCTGCCTGAAGGCGGTGGAGGCGGGCGCCGACGTGCTGGATACCGCCATCTCCTCCTTCTCCGGCGGCACGGCCCAGCCCGCCACCGAGACTCTGGCCTATGCTCTGCGCCAGTTCGGCTATCAGGTGGATCTGGACGACAAGGCCCTGATCAAGATCGCCGACCACTTTAAGGAGGTCCGCTCCGGTTATCTGAAGGATGGCACTCTGGACCCCATCTCTCTGGCTACCGACACCCAGTGCCTGACCTATCAGATCCCCGGCGGCATGCTGTCCAACCTGATCTCCCAGCTGAAGATGATGAACGCCATCGACAAGCTGGATCAGGCTCTGGCCGAGACCCCCAAGGTCCGTGCCGACCTGGGTTATCCTCCGCTGGTCACCCCCACCAGCCAGATGGTGGGCTCTCAGGCCGTGCAGAACGTGCTGTCCGGCCAGCGCTACAAGGTGGTGGGCAAGGAGATCAAGGCCTACTGCCGCGGCGAATATGGCCGCACCCCTGCCCCCATCGACCCCGAGGTGCTCAAGAAGATCCTGGGCGATACCCCCCAGATCGAGGGCCGCTATGCCGACACCCTGGAGCCCGAGTTTGAAAAGACCAAGAAGGAACTGGGCGATGTCGCCAAGTGTGACGAAGACGTCCTGTCCTATATTGCATTCCCCCAGGTCGCGATGAACTTCTTTAAGGAGCGCGATGGCGGGGCCGAGACAAAAAAGGAGGAACCCCCTGTGAGTAAAGAAAACGCCAGCGCCGCGCCGCATGTGTATGTGGCCGATGTAGTAGCCCCCGAGACGAACAGTTATACCGCCCGCCCCATCGAGCCCTTTGCCGCCACCTATCAGCCCCCCCATCTGGTGATGGGCGGCCGTGACTGCGCCGGCACCTATACCATCACCATCGACGGCAAGGCCTATGCCGTGACCATCGAGCGGGCCGCCCCTGCCGTTGCCGCCCCCGTTTATGCGGCTCCCGTGGCTGCCCCTGTGGCCGCCCCCGCTCCTGCGGCTGCCCCTGCTCCCGCTGCTGCCCCCGCCCCCGCGCCCGCCGCCGCCCCCAAGGCCGCTCCCGCTGCCGTGGCCGCCGGCGAGACCGCGGTGAACAGCCCCATGCCCGGCAATGTGTTCAAGGTCGAGTGCAAGGTGGGCGACTCCGTCCAGGCCGGCGATGTGCTGGTGGTGCTGGAGGCCATGAAGATGGAGATCGAGGTCTCCGCCCCCGTGGCCGGCACTGTCAAGGCGATCTC
>CAKUHX010000085.1 GCA_934659475.1 uncultured Oscillospiraceae bacterium | reverse complement strand
ATGTGGGCCATGTTCACCGCCTTGGTGACGATCATGGACACCAGCTCCTGGGGGGAGGTGACCACCACGATGCCGTCTACGGGCAGGGACTGGAACACGGTCAGGGGCACATCGCCGGTGCCCGGGGGCATATCCACGAACAGGTAGTCCACATCGCCCCAGGATACATCGGTCCAGAACTGCTTGACCATGCCCGCAATGACCGGGCCGCGCCAGATGACGGGGTCGGTCTCGTGCTCCACGAACATGTTCAGGGAGATCACCTTGATCCCCCCGGCGGACACGGCGGGGTAGACCCCTACGTCGTCGCCGTTGGCCTTCTCGTGGATGTTGAAGGCGGTGGGGATGGAGGGGCCGGTGATATCGGCGTCCAGAATACCCACCTTTTTGCCCCGGCGGGCCATGGCTACGGCCAGACCGGAGGTGACGGTGCTCTTGCCCACGCCGCCCTTGCCGCTGACTACGGCGATGACCTTTTTCACGCGGGAGTTGGGATTGGCCGGGGCCCGCAGGTCCCGGGAGGCGCAGTCGGAGCCGCAGCTGGAGCAGTCGTGGGTGCATGCTTCGGACATTTGAAAACATCTCCTTTGAAATAATAAGCGAAACGGTGGATCGGCCCCTTGCAGGGACGAAAAGAGGGCTACCCGTCAGGGGAGAGCGCGCCATCGTCCGGCGGCGGGCTCAGTCCGCCGGTCTCGTCGTGCTGATCGGCGGGCAACAGCTCCCCGGCCGGCTCGTTGCCGGCAGGGGAGTCCTCAGCAGACGGCTCCTGAGCGGCGGGCGCCTCGGGCTGGGCGGGCGTCTGGGCCGTTGTGGTCCTGGAGGGGGCAGAGATGCTCTCCCCGGGCAGTTCTTCGCCGTTGAGGATGGCCTGTTGGGTGGTCTCGTCGGCGAAGTAGTACCGCAGGATCTCGGCGGCGATGGCCCCCAGCTCGGAGCCGCTGCCGCCGTGCTCCACCACGATGGCCATGGCGATCTGGGGGTCGTCATAGGGGGCGAAGCAGACGAATACGGCGTTGGACTCGCTCTGGGCGCTGATCTGGGCGGAGCCGGTCTTGGCGCCCACCTGAACGCCCACATCCCGGAAATACCGGGCCACGGAGCCCTCGGTGGTCAGGCCCAGCATGCCCTTCTTCACCGCGTCCAGATTCTGGGGGGCGATGTCGATGGTGTTGAGCACCTCCGGCTCGTGGGTGTAGATGACTTCGGAGTTGTCGCTGGAGCGGACCTCTTTCAGCAGGTGGGTGGCGTACCGGGTACCGCCGTTGACCAGAGTGGCGATATAGTTGGCCAGCTGGATGGGAGTGACCTGAGTGCTCTCCTGACCGATGGCTACGGACAGGGTGTTGCCATCGTACCAGGTGCTGCCCATGGCCTGGGTGTACTCCGGGCCGGCCAAGATGCCGGCCTCTTCATACAGCTCGACCCCTGTTTTTTGCCCCAGGCCGAAGCGCTGGGCGTAGTCCCGCAGGCGGTCGATGCCCAGCTGGCGGCCCACCTCATAGAAGAAGTAGTTGCAGGAGTCGGTGATGGCCTTGCTGACGGTCTCATATCCGTGGGGATAGCCGTACTGCCGGTAGATCCAGCACATGGGGCCGTCCTTGGAGTAATAGGTGTACCGGCCCTGGTCCTTGATCTGGGTGTAGGGGGTGATGATGCCCTCCTCCAGTCCGGCGATGCCGGTGATCATCTTAAAGGTGGAGCCGGGGGCGTACAGGCCCTGGAGCACCCGGTTGAACAGGGGCTTCAGTGGGTCGGTGGAATACTCGGTGTAGTTAGAGTAGTACTGGGTCAGGTCGAAGGTCGGGTAGGAGGCGCTGGCCTTGATCCCCGCGTCGTTCACGTCCAGAATGACGCAGGAGGCGCCCTCTACCTCCTTGCTCTTCAGCTGGGGCAGGCGCTGGGCCAGCACCCGCTCCACCACGGTCTGGAGGTCCGCGTCGATGGTGAGCACCACGTTGCCCCCGGGCTTGGGCTCCGTTTTCCACTGGGACTCCACTACCTTGCCGCTGCCGTTGCGTTCGACGGTGCGCTCGCCGGGGGTGCCCCGCAGCCAGGACTCGAAGGCGGCTTCCGCCCCGAATCTGCCCACGGTGTCGTTCATGTTGTAGTCAAGGTCCTTGTAAGTGCTCCACTCCTCTCGGTAGATGGGGCCGGTCTGCCCCAGCAGATGGGCGGCGATGGAGGTGTTGTACTGCCGCACGGACACGGGGTCGATGTTCACCCCGGACAGGGAGCGCTCCTTCACCCGGGCGATGAAGTCCATTTCCACATCCTTGGCAAAGACGTACTGCTCCCAGTATATATCCTTGCTGCGGAGATATACCTCATACAGCACGCCGGCCACGGCCCGGGCGTCGTCCGGGACCATGTCCCCGATGGAGAAGCTGTCTTTCATCAGCTCCATCAGCTCCTGGGCGGTGGGCAGGGCGGCGGGCTGCTCCGGCTGCTGGGACGGCTGCTCCTGCTGGGGCAGCTTTTTCAGCCCGATGGACACCAGGACCCGGTCGATCAGCCCCAGCTTCTGGTCGGAGGTCTGGGTGGTTTTCAGCACCGGCTCTTTGGTGGGGTCCTGGATCCACTTCATGGCCACCGCCAGCTTGCCCAGCCGGGTGAGGGAGGTGGTGGTGGCTCCGTCCTCGTCGGTGGAGGTGGTAGTATAGGGGGAGTCGGTGGTAAAGCGGAAGGGGGCGGCCTTGGTGATGGGCAAGGTGTCCGTCCACGTTACGCCGCTGGCGCGGGCCACCTGGATCAGAGACAGCAGGGTGGCGCTGCGCGCCTCCTCGTCCCCCATCAGTGAGGTGCTCAGGGTCACCTGATAGGTGGTGCGGTTGGAGGCCAGCACCTGGCCGGAGCTGTCCAGAATGTCGCCCCGGTCGGACCGGACGGTCTCGGTCTCGGCGATGCGGGTCTGGGAGCGCTGGTAATAGTCATCCCCGTTGACCACCTGAACGTTGTAAAGGGTGCCGCCCATGACCAGCAGCACCGCGGCCAGGGCGGCGCACAGCGCACCCACCCGGCGGTAAAATCGTCGTTTGTCCAAGGGCAGCCTCCTTTCAGAGAGAGATGGGCAAGGGGGGTCAGGCCAGCTTCTGCCCGCCCACCCGGCGGTAGACCCGTGAGAAGATGAAGTAAACCGCCGGTGTCCAGCACAGGGACAGCAGCAGCTCCCCCAGCAGCACGGAGAGCAGGGCGGACAGGGGGCCCAGCTGGGTGATCACGCCGCTGATCAGGCGGAACAGCTCCGTCAGAGCCAGACAGGCGGCGGAGCACACCAGACAGCCCACAAAGGAGCGGCGCAGGGCGTATTGGGACAGGGTGCCGGCGGTCAGCCCCGCCAGCGTCAGCAGAAAGATCATGGCCGCGGGCACGCCGGGGTAAGACAGGGTCCACAGCAGCCCCAGGAACAGCCCGAAGCCCGCCCCGGCGGAGGGCCCCTCCAGCACGGCCACCGCCGCCGCCGCCACGGGCAGCAGCACGGGGGTCAGGCCCAGCACCGGGTATCGGGGCAGGATGAAGGCATCCAGCAGCCAGATGGGCAGCAGCCCCAGCAGATAGGCCGCCCACTTATGCAGTTGATCCCGGCTCGTCATGGGCGTATCCTCCTGTGGTCACTCCACGATGTCGAATTCCTTGATGATAAAGACCTCTACCAGCGAGTCCAGATCCACCTGGGGCCGGATGACCGCGTAGTGCATCATGCCGGAGGGGTCGGTGAGCAGCTCCTCCACCCGGCCCACCACCAGGTCGGGGGGATAGATCTCTCCTTTGCCGGAGGTGATGATCTGGTCCCCGGCGCGCAGCTGGGCATCATCCGGCAGATAGGATAGCTTCAGCTTTCCCTGAGCCATCAGGGAGAAGTCGCCCTCCAGGATGCCGGAGCAGTCGGTGCGCACGCACAGGCCGCCCATCTCGGTGTCGGGGTTGATCACCGTGGAGACCCGGCAGTAGTTGCTCCCCACCTCTGACACCACGCCCACCAGCACCCCTGTCTCGGAGATCACGCAGTTGCCCGCTTCGATCCCGGCACTGCTGCCCTTGCTCAGAGTGATGATGGACTCCAGATTGGTGGTGGAGCGCTGAGTGACCCGGGCGGCCTCGAACACGAAGTCCTGATGCTTGGCCTGGAGCTTCAGCAGCTGGCGCAGCTGCTCGTTCTCCCGGGCGGCCTCGCCGCTTTCCCGCAGCTCGGCCTCCAGCTGGGCCACCTGCCGGCGCAGGTCCTCCAGCTCGGCGTTCATCTCATCGTAGCGGAAGACGTAGTTATACACCCCGTCGGCCCAGTCCAGCACGGAGGACACCAGGCTTCGCACCGGGGCGGTCACCGTGGTCGCCACGTTGGACAGGGGGTCGGCCTGTCCGCCCATAAGGACGGAGGAGATGCCCACCAGCAGGGTCAGCAGCAGGGCGATGATCAGCACCAGCACCCCGTTTTTATGGAAGAAGTCTTTCACGGCTCGTCCTCCCTCGTCCGGTCAGATCAGCAGGGGGTCCACCCCGAATCGCAGCAGCATCTGCCCCAGCAGACACACGGGCAGCCCCACCACATTGAAATAGTCCCCGTCGATGCCCCGGGCCAGCAGGGCGCCCCGGCCCTGGATGCCGTAGGCTCCGGCCTTGTCCATGGGCTCTCCTGTGGCCACATAGGCGGCGATCTCCTCCTCGGTCAGGGGGCGGAAGCGCACCTGGGTGGCCTCGTGCCGGGTGAGGATCTGATCCCCCCGGCGGACGGTGACACCGGTATACACTGTGTGCTCCCGGCCGGACAGATCGGCCAGCATCTGGGCGGCCTGCTGCGTGCTGTGGGGCTTGCCCAGCACCCGGCCGTCGATGGACACCACTGTGTCCGCGGCGATGACCAGGTCGTCCTCCGCCGCGCCGGCGGCCACCTCCGCCGCCTTCTGGCGGGACAGGGCCTCTACCAGCTGGGCGGGGGTCAGGCCGGGGCCGGCTGTCTCCTCTCCCTTGGCGGGGCAGACCTTAAAATTTGTGAATCCCATCTGCTCCAGCAGCTGCCGCCGCCGGGGGGACTGGGACGCGAGGATCACATTCATAGCGCTCAACCTTCCAGTTCAACTTCACAGGGGCCGCCGGACACCGTGCCGGTCACCCGCACCGAGGGCTCCCACAGGTAGTCCGCGTCCCGCAGCCACACCTCGAACCGGCCGTCGGGCCAGAGCTGGAGGGACTCCGCCTCCAACCGGCCGGCCAGGTCCTCCGGCAGCTGGGTGCTGGGGCACGCCTTGGGCAGCTGCTCCGCCGCGAAGGAGCACAGGCGGCTGCTCCAGCCGTCGGCGTCGGCCAGCATGGCCCGGGCCAACTCCTCTGTCGCGGCCAGCTCCTCCTCCGGCCCGCGGTCAAAGATCAGCTGCACCGTCCCCCCGCACCAGTCCGCGTCGGTCTGGAACCAATTGGTGGAGCGGTTCAGGGTCAGTTCCCCGATGCCCTCCGCCTGGATGATCACCGGCTCCTTCTGCTTGTCCAGAATGGCCTTCAGGTCGGGGTCAAAGCCAGGGACGGGCAAGGTCATCAGCAGCAGGCGGTCCTCCGCTTGGTTCAGTCGGGCGGTGAACTTCAGGATAAAGTCGTGGGGCACGTGCTCCTTCAGATATTCGATCAGCTCCTCGTCCCGGGGGATGGCCAGCTCGAAGGAGCCCTGATGGATCTCCGCTCCGTCCTCCTCCATCCAGGCGGTCAGTTCGATGGCGGAATAGGGTTGGCCGCAGCCGTCCTCCCGGTCGGCAAAGCCGCCGGGGCCGGTGATCGCCAGCACGGGCACCTCGTCCCCGTCAAAGCCGGAGGGCATGGGGGCGGGCCCCTTCTTCTCCGGCTTTTGGGCCGGGGCCTCCTCTTTCTTTTTACCAAACAGATGGAACATGATACCGTCCCCTCCCTTATTTTCCTGTAGAGCCGAAGCCGCCGGCCCCCCGGACGGTCTCGTCCAGTTCGTCTACCATTGAGATCTGAGCCTGGATCACCGGAGCGATCATCAGTTGGGCGATGCGGTCGCCGGGCTGGATGGTATACTCCTGATCGCTGGAGTTTTGAAGGCCCACCAGCAGCTCGCCCCGGTAGTCGCTGTCGATGACCCCCACGCAGTTGGCGGGGGCGATGCCGTGCTTGATGCCCAGTCCGCTGCGGGCGTAGACCAGGGCCACATAGTCGGCGGAGGGCAGGGCGATGGCGATGCCCGTGGGCACCGAGCGGCGCTGCCCGGCGGGGATGGCCAGGGGCGCATCCAGACAGGCGTGCAGGTCCATGGCCGCCGCCCCGGCGCTGGCGTAGAAGGGGGCGGGGATCTCATGGCCGATCTTGGGGGACAGGGCTTTTACTTTCAGTTCCATAGATGCTTCCTCACGATCTTTATGGGGCGTTTACTCCACGCCCCGGTAATACAGTCCCCGGGTGTAGTCGTTGGGTTGATATTTCCCGCGGTCCAAGTAGCGCTCCAGCACCTGGGCGCACTCCAGGGCATTCTCCGTGGTGAATTGCAGCCGGGCAGCCCAGAGGCCCAGCCGCTGCCAGTCCTCCTGTTTGTCCGCCAAAAAGATCTTTTTAGCGTTGAAGATCTCGTTGCGGCAGCCGAAGGCCTTCATCACGGGGAAACGCTCCCCCTTCCGGTCGGTGAGCAGGTTCACTCCGGCGCAGGTGTGCTGTCCCGAGTGGTTGTGGATGATGCAGTTCTCCGTGATCATCAGTGGCAGGCGGCCATAGGCGATGAACTCCGTGTCGATGGCCTTGGACAAGTCCCGGATCTGGGGCAGCTTCAGCTCGAAGGACACCACGGCGGACTCCAGCCCCATCTGACGCAGCTGCTTCAGCGCCTGGCTGTTGAAGATGTTCAGGCCGAAGTCCCCCCGCGCCCGCAGTCCCAGCCGAAGGGCGCGCTCCACGGCGTCCCAGGTGGGGCACAGGGCCTGATCCACCCCCAGCCTTTGCAGCTTTTTCAGCCCCTGCTCCAGGGCGGGCCACGCCCGGTCCCAGCAGATCCTGGGCAGGGCGGCGGCCACGGGGACGCCCGCGGCCCGGGTGCGCTCCAACACCTCCGGGTGGGCGGCCAGCTCCTCCGCCGGCAGATAGATCAGGGCGGGGG
>CAKUHX010000084.1 GCA_934659475.1 uncultured Oscillospiraceae bacterium | reverse complement strand
CATAACCACAGACCTTACAGACCCACTTTTTCATATTACTGTTCCTCCTCATTTAATTCATTGACTTGTTTTGACACGTTTTGCAGATGCCGTAAAAAATGAGTTCATGGCGCAGAGTTTTGAACCCATATTGCTCGCTGACGGCCTGATCCCAGCTGTCCTCCTGCTCCTGGCGGAAGTCCAGGTCTAAGACTGAGCCGCAGCGTTCGCAAACAAAGTGGTGGTGGAGCGAGGTGTCCGCGTCGAACCGCTCCTGGCCGTTGACCACGCCCACGCTCTGGATCACACCCTGCTGCCGGAAAAGGGCCAGGTTGCGGTATACCGTACCAAGGCTCAGGTCCGGGTGGGTGGGCTTCAGGGTCTGGTAGACCCATTCGGCCGATGGGTGGCTCTTCGTCCCCCGCAGGGCGGAAAGGATGGCCTCTCTTTTTTTGCTGTATCTGGTGGTACGCTCCAAAGGAAGTTCTCCTTTCTCTTAATAGTATTAGTTCTTGTTAGTATAATAGCACGCCGATCTGGATTTGTAAAGAGGGAATTTTTATTTTTTCAAAAAAACCGCTCCCCTGCCGGAAAGCAGAAGAGCAGCTGATCTTATTTGCGTTTTCCTCTGATCTTATTCATCAGGCCATCCCGGATCCGGCCGCCGTACTTCATGCCCAGCACGAACAGTACGGCCCCCAGAACGCCCATAGCAGCCATGGCCCACAGGGGCACCGCCAGTGCCGCGCCCCCCAGGGCGCTGGCGAACAGCAGTCCCCAGGGCCGGGCCACGATCACCAGCAGAGCGAACCGCCGGAAGGGCAGCTCCGTCAGCCCAGCCAGGATGCACAGCATATCGTCGGGGAAAAAGGGGAACAGAAAAGCCAGCAGCAGAAAGATGTCCGCCTTCTCCCGGATCAGGTGAAGGTACTTCTCCGACAGGGCCCGGCTGACCATGCGGTCGGCAAAGCTGCGCCCCAGGGCACGGGCCAGGGCGAATACCAGCAGCGAGCCCGCGGCCACCGCTCCAAAGGTAAGGAAAAAGGACGGCCAGGTGCCGAAGAGCACCCCTCCCGCAGCGGCGGTGATGTTGCTGGGGATAGGAGCCAGCACCACAGAAAGGAACTGGATCAGGAAAAAGCACAGGTGGGAGTACGGCGCAAAGCCGGAGATGTAGGCCCGCAGCCCCTCTGGCGAGGAGCAGGCGGCAAAAAAACCGCTGCGGTATAAAAACAGCCCGCCGCCGAAGCACAGCGCAGCCGCTGCTACGGCGGCCAGCCAGAAGGAACGTCTTTTCACCGGACGTCCTCACCTCTTTTCTGTCGTTTTCCTTATCATACCACAGGCCGCCCGTCCCGTTTCTTGTTTTTCCCTTAAAGTTTTATGAAACTCCCCATGCACAGGGTCCGGCCCACTGAAACGGCCAGCCATCCGCAGGACGGCCGGCCGCTTTTTCATTTCTCTTTCTGTTCTTCCCGTTCTTCCTGCGCCTTTTTCTCCTCCGCCAGACGCTGCACATACAGGGTCTCCGGCTTCTGCCGCACCTGATGCAGCCGCCACAGCAGTACGGCCCCCGCCGCCAGTGCGGACACTGCCGCCAGCAGCTGGGACACCCGGATGGTGCTGCCCACATAGAGGTACAGGCTGTCGGTGCGCAGCCCCTCGATCCAGGCCCGGCCCAGGCCGTACCAGAAGATGTAAAACAGGAAGCACTGGCCGTCGAACTTTCTCCGTTTGCCCAGCTGATACACCAGCAGCAAACCCACCAGGTTCCACAGGGACTCATAAAAGAATGTGGGATGCACCCCCAGCGTCCCGGCCAGGATCTCCTGATACTCCGCCGCTGTGGCGATGCCCTGGGCATACAGATCATTGGCGATGGACTCCGAGCACATCCGCCAGGGCAGGGTGGTGGGGGCGCCGTAGGCCTCTACATTCATAAAGTTGCCCCAGCGGCCCACCAGCTGGCCGATGAACAGCCCGTGTACGCCCAGGTCGGCAAAGGACAGGAAGCTGATCTTCTTCACCTTGCAGAAGATCAGCAGCACAAGAACAGAGGAGATGATCCCCCCGTAGATGGCCAGTCCCCCGTCGCTGTATCGGAACACCGCCGCCCAGTTCATGGAGCCGTCGGCGTTTCTGTACTGTCCCAGATTAAAAATAACGTAGTAGGCCCGGATGCACACCAGGGCCGCGGGCACGGCAAAGAGCATCATGTCGGTGATCTGATCCTCCGTGATGCCAAAGCGTTTGCCCCACTTGCAGCACAGCCACACCGCCAGCAGCAGCCCACTGGCGATGATGATGCCGTACCAGTACACCGGGCGGCCCAGCACATGGAAGGCCACCCGGTCCAGTGTAAATCCCAGCCCCAGGCCGGGAAAGAAAACCTGATTTACCATATCGTTTCAGTTCTCCTTGGGTCGGATGACGGACAGGGCGGTGCGCTCCCGGACTGTCCAGCGGACGATCATATCCTCCGCCTCTTCCTTGGTGACGACGTCGAACAGGCGGGCAAAGTCCAGGCTGCAATATCCGGCAAAGAACGCCCGGGCCTGGCCGATACACAGGGAATCAAAGGAGTTCAGCCCCCGCACCTTTCCGCCGTAGACGCCCTTCTTCACCCGCCGCCACAGGGCGGGGTCGATGCCCTCCCGGCCGATCCGGGCGGCCTCGTCCCATACGGCCTGGCGTACAGCGCCGGGATCCTTGGACTCGCCCCCGGCCACCAGAAAGGCCACGCCGGGGTAGCTCTCATACCCGTAGTAGAAGCCGGAGTTGATCAGCCCCTGCCCGTACAGCCGGGCGTACAGGGGGGTGGAATTGCCCAGCAGACACTCCAGGGCCAGCTCGCCCACCAGCTCCTGCCGCAGGGTCTCCTCCCCCCTTCCGGGGTCGTCCCCCTTAAAGCCCAGCTGGAAGATGGGCTGGGCCACCTCCATGGCCTGCTCCACCAGCTCCTTGGCCGCCTGTGGCTCCTCCTTGGGGCCATAGTCCTTGGCGGCGATGGGCCCAGCCTGGGCCGGCAGGATCTCCCGGGCCAGAGCGCAGATGCGCTCCGGGTCCACGTCCCCCGCCACGCACAGCACCATGTTGGCCGGGTCGTAGAACGCCTTGTGGCAGTCGTACAGGGTCTCCGCCGTGATGTGAGAGATGGACTCCACGCTGCCCGCCACGCTGGTGCGGATGGGGTGATTCCGGTACAGGGCCCCCAGCAGGTTGTTGAACACCTTCCAGTCCGGGTCATCCTCGATCATGCCGATCTCCTGACCGATGATGCCCTGCTCCTTGTCCACGCTCTCCTGGGTGAACCAGGGGATGGAGACGAAGGACAGCAGGGTCTTCAAGTTCTCCTCAAACCTCTGGGTAGACTCAAAGTAGTACCCGGTGATAGCGGAGGAGGTAAAGGCGTTGGGGCTGGCCCCGTTGGCGGCCAGCTCCTGCAGGGCGTTGCCCTCCTTGGTGTCGAACATCTTGTGCTCCAGATAGTGGGCCACCCCCTCGGGGGTCTGCTTCCACTCGTCCCCCAGACAGAACCGGGTATCCATGCCGCCGTAATTGGTGGCAAAGAAGGCGTAGCCCTTCTGATAGCCGGGCTTGGGGCTGACGAACACGTTCAGGCCGTTTTCCAGCACCTGGTGGTACAGCCTCTCCCCCACCTTATCATAGTTCAGCACTTCCACGGCTCACTGCTCCTTTCCCTTCAGGAAGTAGACGGTGTCCAGCTCCAGCTTTCGGGCGGCGGCGGCCACCTGTTCCCGGGTCACCGTCTCCAGCCGGGCGGCCAGTTCCTTCGGCGTCCTCTCCGTACCGGCCACGGCCTGCCCCAGCCAGAACTCCTCCAGCCGGGCCTGGTCGTCCTCCATGGACAGATGGCTGTTGATAAGGATGCGCCGGGCGCCCTCCAGCTCGTCGTCGCCGATCTTCCCCGCCTTCACGTCCTCCAGCTGGGTCAGGATCTCGCTCTTCGCCGTCTCGTAGTTCTTGAACTCGATGCCGGAGGAGACGATCATCAGCCCCTTCTGCTTCTCCAGAACGGAGCTGGCGTAATAGCACAAAGACAGCCGCTCCCGCACATTCATGAACAGCTTGGACATACTGGTGCCGCCGAACACGGCGCTGCACACAGCCAGAGCGGGGCAGTCCTCCTCCCACACGGTGATGCCCCCGGTGCGCCAGCCCATGGCCAGCTTGCCCTGGCTCACGTCCATGGCCTCCTCCACCACTCGGGGCTCAGGCTCGGCGTGGATGCGCACCTCGCAGGCCGGCTCCTCCCGCTCCTCGTTCACCGGCAGGGCGGCCAGAGCCTGGGACAGTGCCCGCTCCACCCGCTCCGGGGCGGCGCTGCCGCAGTAGTATACCTCGATCTGCACCTGGCGCAGCAGCTTCTCATACTGGGCCCAAAGGCTCTCCGGGGTGATGGCCGCCGCACGGCCCTCGTCCCCCAGCTTGTCCACACCGAAGCCCTCTCCCCGGCACATGATCTGGGTCAGGCGGCGGGTGACGTAGATCCGCTTGTCGTTGATCTGCCCCCGCAGCTCGTCGATCAGATTGGCCTTCTCCCCCTCTACATAGTCGGGATCAAAGACGCCGTCCCGGGTCAGGGGCCGCAGCAGCAGTTCCCCCAGCAGGGCGGCCGCGCCGGACAGGATGTCCTCCCCATCCAGAGCGTAGGCATCGTCCAGAAAGCTGGCCAGAAAGCCTACGCACTGGGTCTCCCCCTTCTTCCGCACCACGGGTTCGATGGCGCCGCCGTACAGCTCGTCCAGAGCCGCGGACATAGACTCCATGTCCGGGTGGGTCTGGGTGCCCCGGCGGAGCACCCGGGGCAGCAGGGCGTTCAGGCTGGCGCTCTCCTCCTCCAGAGGGGCCAGCAGCGTAAGCGACAGATAGGCGCTTTTGAATTTATTGGTGTGTACCGTCCGCAGCCATACGCCGGGGAACAGCTGAGTCCGCTTTCCTTCCATACGTCGTCCTTTCCGCTCCGCCGGGGGCGGGGCAGGGTCAATTTTCCGTTATTGTACCACGCTTTGCCTTCAAATGCAAAGTTTTCCTCTTTTCCCTCTTTTTATACCCCCTCGCCCTTCCCTGTCCAGCCCGCCGCCGGTGGGAGAAATTTCACCCTGTACGCAAGTATTTTCCCTTGACAAGGCCAAGCAAATGTGTTAGACTCTCAACGTAAAGTTTTATGCCTTTACAGTTTTGGGAAAGGAGACCCTCGAAAATGAAAAGTCAGGCTTACCGCATGGCTCTGCTGTTCGATTTTTACGGCGATGTGCTCACCGACCGGCAGAAAGAGTTCTACGACCTCTACTACAACGAGGATCTCTCCCTGGGCGAGATCGCCGAAAACAACGGCATCACCCGCCAGGGCGTGCGTGACGTGATCGTCCGGGCCGAGGCCATCCTCACCGATCTGGAGGACAAGACCGGCCTGATCAAGCGCTTTCTGGCCATGGGCAAGGAGCTGGCCGCCCTGGAGCAGGACGCGCTCGCCGTCGCGAAGAAGGCCGAGGGGTATGACGACCCCGAGCTGGAGCAGCTGGCCCGGCGCATGGCCGATTCCGCCCACAAGCTGCGTCAGGAGTAAGCCATGGCATTCGAAGGACTTTCCGAAAAGTTATCCGCGGCCTTCAAAAAGCTGCGGGGCAAGGGCCGCCTGACCGAGGCCGACGTGAAGGAGGCCATGCGGGAGATCCGCCTGGCCCTACTGGAGGCCGACGTCAGCTATAAGGTCGTCAAGCAGTTCATCGCCCAGGTCACGGAGAAGGCGGTGGGCGCCGACGTATTAGAGGCCCTGTCCCCCTCCCAGATGATCATCAAGATCGTGGATCAGGAGCTGACCGAGCTGATGGGCGGCTCCGCCGCCAAGCTGGAGATCGCGTCCAAGCCCCCCACGGTGGTGATGATGGTGGGGCTTCAGGGCGCCGGCAAGACCACCAACTGTGCCAAGCTGGCCGGTATGCTCAAGCGCCAGAACAGCAAGCGGCCCCTGCTGGCCGCCTGCGACATCTACCGCCCCGCCGCCATCCAGCAGCTGCAGGTGGTGGGACAGCAGCTGGACATCCCCGTGTTCCAAATGGGTCAGACCGACCCGGTGGAGATCGCACGGGCCGCCGTGGCCCACGCCGTGAAGCATGGCAATGACATCGTATTCCTGGACACCGCCGGCCGACTCCATGTAGACGAGGAGCTGATGGACGAGCTGCGGCGCATCAAGGCCGCCGTGGATCCCACCGAGATCCTGCTGGTGGTAGACGCCATGATCGGCCAGGACGCGGTGAACGCCGCCAAGGCCTTTGACGACGCATTGGACATCACCGGCGTGGTGCTGACCAAGCTGGACGGCGACGCCCGGGGCGGCGCGGCCCTGTCCATCAAGGCCGTCACCGGCAAGCCCATCAAATTCGTGGGCATGGGCGAAAAGCTGGACCAGATCGAGATATTCCATCCCGACCGCATGGCCAGCCGGATCCTGGGCATGGGCGATGTTCTCTCCCTCATCGAAAAGGCGGAGCAGAGCTTCGACCAGAAGAAGGCCCTGGAGCTGCAGGAGAAGCTGAAGAAAAACCGCTTCACCCTGTCCGACTACTACGACCAGCTGATGCAGCTGAAAAAGATGGGCTCCATCACCGAGATCGCCGCCATGCTGCCCGGCGTGAAGGCCTCCGACCTGGAGGGGGCCCAGCTGGACACCAAGCAGTTTACCCGCATGGAGGCCATCATCCAGTCCATGACCCCCGCCGAGCGGGAGGATCCCAAGCTGCTGAACTCCAGCCGGAAAAAGCGCATCGCCGCCGGCTCCGGCACCCAGGTGGTGGATGTGAACCGCCTGCTGAAGCAGTTCGAGATGATCCAGACCATGACGAAGCAGCTCACCGGCCGCAAAATGCCCAAGCATATGCGCCGCATGATGGGCAAGGGGGGCAAGGGCTTCCCCGGCATGGGCGGTATGGGCGGCGGCTTCCCCGGCATGCCCTTCTGAACCGTTGGCAAGGCACCCCGTGTGCTTTCCATATAGAACTTATCAATTTATGGAGGTGAATATAAATGGTCAAAATCAGACTGCGCCGCATGGGCGCCAAGAAGGCTCCCTTCTATCGCATCGTGGTGGCTGACTCCCGTTATCCCCGCGACGGCCGTTTCATCGAGGAGATCGGCACTTACAA
>CAKUHX010000083.1 GCA_934659475.1 uncultured Oscillospiraceae bacterium | reverse complement strand
CTGGCTGACCTGCTCCCCGGCGATCAGCCGATCGGCCGCGTATTTCAGCCTCCGGGAGGGGATCGCAAAGCCCAGTGCCTCGCTGGAGCCGTCCCAGGATACGATCTTCACCGTGGTGACTCCCACCACCTGTCCGTACCGGTTGATCAGGGCGCCGCCGGAGTTGCCGGAGTTGATCGCGGCGCTGGTCTGGATCAGGCTGAGGGTGTGGCCGTCCACATCCATATCCCGGTCAAGGGCGGAGATGATGCCATCGGTCATGGTGGCCCGATAGCCCAGGGGGTCGCCCAAGGCAGCCACCGGCTCCCCTACCTCCAGCAAGTCGGAGTCGCCGAAGTCCGCGGGGACAAGGCCGTCGGCCTCTACTTTCAGCACCGCCAGGTCCTCGTCCGCCGCAAAGCCCGCCAGGCGGGCGGAACGGGTGTTGTTGTCGGAAAAGGTCACAGACACCTTGTCCGCCCCAGCCACGATGTGGGCGTTGGTGAGGATATAGCCGTCCTCGGTGAGGATGATGCCGGTGCCGGTGGTGTAGTAATAGGCGTCCTTCTCCTCCGCCTGCATGGACACCATAGAGGGGGCCAGCTTCTGATAGATCTGCCGGAAGTCCAGCTCCGGCTCCCCCGCGCCCGCCAGCAGGAGGGATACGTCCCCCCGGGCCGGGGCCTGGGGGATAGCCGGGGGCGTGTCTGACGGCTCCTCATCGTCGCCGTAGTAGAAGCTGTAGTCGTCACCGGGGGGGCTGTCCCCGGGGAAGTAGTCGTTGAACAGCCGGTTCAGGCTCAGGGTCAGCCCCGTGATCACGGCCACCACGGCCACCAGGACCGCCCCGCCCTTCCACAGCTTTTTCCTCCTGCGGCGGGGCCGGGGGGCGGCAGTGAGCAGCCCCGGCGGGGGGACCGTTACCTTGGGCGGCACCGGCCACTGGGGGTCCTCCTGCTCCCAGGGTCCCCCGGTCCACAGCTTATCCGCCATATCCGCCCCTCCTTTCTGTCTGCCCCGCCGCCCGGAGCTCCTCCGGCGGCGCGGGTCTGTCTCTATCCTATGCCAGGGTCAAAGTAAAGGTGAACTCGGTCACCCCGTCCTCGCTGGTGACGTGGATGTCCTCCTTCAGGTTGCCCAGGATGGTCTTGACGATGTAAAGGCCAAGGCCCACGCCCTCCCGGTCCATGCTGCGGGAGTAGTCCGCCTTGTGGAAGCGGTCAAAGAGGACGGGCAGCTCGTCCTTGGGGACGGTGGCCCCCAGGTTGCGGATCGTGGTATACGCCTTGCCGTCCTTTTTAGTGATGAGGATAGTGATCACCGTGCCCTCTGCGGCGAATTTTGCCGCATTGTCCAGCAGGTTGTAGCACACCTGGGTGATGGAGTCGGGGTCGCCCCACACCATCAGCTTTTCGTCGGGCATCTGCACGTCCACATCCAGCTTCCGCCCGGTGATCTTGCCCTCCAGGCTGACGATGACCCGGCGCATCACCTCCGTCAGGTCGAACTGCTCCTGGGCGGTGACGTTGGTCTCCGCCAGAGCGTTCAGCCGGCTGAGATCCAGCATCCGCCGCACCAGACGGGACAGCCGCCGGGTCTCGGACACGATGATCTGCAGGGACTCCTTCTGCCGCTCCGGGGGGATGGTGCCATCCAGGATGCCCTCGGCAAAACCGGCAATGGTGGTCATGGGGGTCTTTAGCTCATGGGACACATTGGCGATGAAGTCCGCCCGCTGGCTCTCCACCTTCTCCAGGGAGTTGGCCATGGAGTTGAAGGACTCCGCCAGGGCGCCGATCTCGTCCCCCCGGTTCTCATAGCCGTTGACCCGGGTGTCGAATTCCCCCTGGCCGAACTTCCGGGCGGCTTCCGCCATCTCGTTCAGGGGACGGGACTGGTAAGAGGCGAACAGGGAGCTGGCCACTACGGCGATCATCAGCACCACTACGGCCACAAAGAAGAAGATGGTCACCGTATCCTGCCACATGCTCTGCACGGCGGCAGTGTCTGTAGACACCAGCACCATGCCCTGGATGCTGGACGCCGTTCCCCGGGTCAGCAGAAAGGGGACGCCCACCACATAGCGGTTCTGCTCAAACAGCCCGCCCAGGTCGGACATGCCGGTAAACTTGCCCTGATCTATGACCTGACGGGTCACAGATCCGGGTACCGTCTGGTCCACGGGGTAGTAGGCCTCGCCGTCGCAGGCATAGATCATGCCGCCGGCGGCGTCCGACAGCACCACATAGCTGTCGGAGGAGCGGACGATCAGATACAGGGAGTTGCGGAAGGCCTCCCCCTGAATGTCGCCCCCCCAGGCGCTGCTGATATAGCGGGAGGTGAGGGAGGCGATGTCCTCGGCGTTGCGCTCCAGAGCCTGCCGCTTTTCACTGAGGATATAGCGATAGGACAGCAGCATGAACGCCGCGGACAACAGGGTAAAGGACACGGCCACGATGCTGATCATCATCACCAGCTGTCGTTTGTAAATACTCTTCAAGGTGCCGTCACCTCATTGCAGATGGATTCATGGGGCTCAGGCCGGGGTGCCCACTTCAAACTTGTAGCCCACGCCCCACACGGTCTTCAGCCGCCACTGGTCGCTGACCCCCTCCAGCTTTTCCCGCAGGCGCTTGATGTGTACGTCCACGGTGCGGCTGTCGCCGAAGTAGTCAAAGCCCCACACCTCGTCCAGCAGCTGGTTGCGGGTGAACACCCGGTTGGGGGAAGCGGCCAGATGATACAGCAGCTCCAGCTCCTTTGGGGGGGTGTCCACCCGGCGGCCATCGATCAGCAGCTCGTAAGAGTCCAGATTGATGACCAGCTTGTCGTAGGTCAGCTTTTTAGCGCCGGGCTCCTCCTCGGAGCCGGAGCGGCGCAGCACCGCGTGGATGCGGGCCAGGACCTCCTTCATCTCAAAGGGCTTGACGATATAGTCATCGGCGCCGCTCTCCAGGCCCGTCACCCGGTCCTCCAGCTCACCCTTGGCGGTGAGCATGATAACAGGGATCTTGCTGCCCTCCCGGATCTTCCGCAGCACGGACCAGCCGTCCATTACCGGCAGCATGATGTCCAGCAGCACCAGATCGGGCTGGAAGGAGCGGAACAGCTCCACCCCCTTGCCCCCGTCCCGGGCCACCTGGGTCTCGAACCCCTCCTTTTCCAGATAGAGGTGCAGCAGTTCGGCGATGTTGCTGTCATCCTCTACGATCAGTACCTTTTTTGCCATAAGAAAACACCTGCTCTCCTTTGGTATCGTTACCTCTTATTATAAACGATCCCACCCCTCTTGGGTGAATAATCTGTAAATATCAGTCCCCCGACCACACATAGGACCGCTCCACCGTGGCCACGGTATAGTAATTCTCCCCCAGCCGCTCCTTTACCAGACGGTCGATCTCCGCCGCCGTCTCCTGGTCGGACAGGCGGAAGTGATAGGGCACCACCATGTCGAAGATCAGGTTGGTCAGCAGGGGCCCCTGGGTGGTTCGGAAGTCGTGGATGGAGATGCTGGGGTCGATCTCCCGCACCAGCTGGGCCACCTGCTCCTTCAGCTGCCGGGTGCGTTCGTCGTTGACGATGGGGTCCATGTGGATTACGGTTTTGATGTGGTGCTTTTTCTCCAGATCCCGCTCGATGGTGTCAACGATGTCGTGCAGCTCCAACATATCCCCGTCGGCAGGCACCTCCGCGTGGAAGGACATCATGGCCCGGCCGGGGCCGTAGTCGTGATACACCAGATCGTGGATGCCCAGGATGTGGTCATACTGGCCCGCCAGCCGGTCGATATCCGCCGCCAGTGCGGGGTCCATAGGCCGCCCCAGAAGGGGGTCCAGGGTCTCTTTCGCCGCACCCCAGCCGGTTTTCAGGATAAAGGCCGCCACCAGCAGGCCGGCGGCGCCGTCGATCTGCCAGTCCAGAAGGTGCCCCGCCAGAGCGGACAGCAGCACCACCCCGGTGGACAGGGTGTCGGACAGGGAATCGGCCGCTGTGGCCTCCAGGGCGGCGGAGTCGATGTATTTCCCCAGCCGGCGGTTGAACAGGAACATCCACAGCTTCACCAGGATAGACGCCAGCAGCACCCCGCAGGCCGTCCAGGAGAAGGCCACCTCTGCCGGAGAAACGATCTGCTCCACGGCGGAACGGCCCACCTCGAAGCCCATCAGCAGCACCGCCAGGGCCACGATCAGGCCGGTAACGTACTCCATGCGCCCGTGGCCGAAGGGGTGCTCCCGGTCGGCCTTCTGTCCCGCCAGATGGAAGCCCACCAGCGTGACCACCGAGGTGGCCGCATCGGACAGGTTGTTCAGGCCGTCAGCCACCATGGCCACCGACCCGGTGAGCAGGCCGGACAGCAGCTTGCCCAGGGACAGCAGCAGGTTCAGCCCGATGCCCACCCCGCCGGACAGGCTCCCGCAGCGGCGGCGCACCTCCGGGTCGTCCGGGGCGGCGTTTTGGGGCAGAAACAGCTTCATCAGCAGCTTGGTCAAAATAAAGCACCCTCTCTTTTTCCGCGGGGCACCTGGTCCTGCGCCCCACAAAAGCGGAGGCGCGAAAAGGACGGGACCCACGGCGTAAGGCCATTATCCCACGGGATCTTTTTCCCGTCAAGGGCGGTGAAAACGTTTTGTTCACAGATATTTCTTTTCCTTCGGGGGGAGTTTACAGAAAATTCATAGGGCCGTCATTGTTTTGCCTTATTTATACGATACTATATGACCGTACCCAGAATGAATGATGAATCTCCCATTTCTCCCTCTCCTTTACAACACACACAGGTGCGTGCCCCTGACCGGCCGGTCAGGGGCACGTGCTGTTCTCCGGACATCTCCCGCCCTTTTTGCGCCCGTCCCCCCTGCGATCGGGCGATCTTTCCAACTGGGTGTACGAAAACCGACACATTTTTCCGCCCCGGCGGCATATACTGGTATGGAGTCCCGGCGGACCGCACCGCCGGGGCTTGCCTATTTCTTACAGACGGAGGGATCGCTATGGAGGAGAGAAAACAGTCTGCGCCGGCCCAGGAGGGTCAGGGCCAGGAACGCCCCGATCTGGACGACCTGATCTTCCGGGATCAGCACTGGACGGTCAGCGAGCGGTAAAAACGGTCTCCCTCGGGAGACCGTTTTTTCTTGATTCCCTTTACAATTCCCGGCCCTTCCTATATAATAGTTTAGCTAAGCGATCTGCCCCCGCCGGGCGGGGAAGTTTTAACGAAGCGAGGACTGGATATGCTCCAATTCGACGAATATAAAGTAAAGCTGAACAACCTTGCCCCCGCCCTGAAGGAGTTGGCCCAGGCTCTGGACCTGGACAGCGCCGAGCGGGAGCTGGACATGCTGCAGGCGGAGTCCGCCTCCGACGGCTTCTGGGACGACCTGGCCAAGGCCCAGAAGATCCAGCAGCGGATCAAGAACCTGCAGACCAAGGTGGACGGCCAGGCCAAGCGCCAGCGCCAGTGGGACGACCTGATGGCCCTGTGCGAAATGGGCAACGAGTTCGAGGACGAGTCCCTGGTGCCCGAGCTGGAGGAGGGCTTCGCCCTGCTCCAGACCGAGATGGAGGACGCCCGCATGGCCACCCTGCTCACCGGGGAGTACGACGCCTCCAACGTCATCCTCAGCATCCACCCCGGCGCCGGCGGCACCGAGGCCCAGGATTGGGCCCAGATGCTCTACCGCATGTATACCCGCTGGGCCGAGCGCCACGGCTTCACCTATCAGATCATGGACTACCAGGACGGAGACGAGGCCGGCATCAAGTCCGCCACCATCATGATCGAGGGAGAGAATGTCTACGGCTACCTTCGGGGCGAGCACGGCGTCCACCGTCTGGTGCGCGTGTCCCCCTTCGATGCCAACGCCCGGCGGCAGACCTCCTTCGCCTCCGTTGAGGTCATGCCCGACCTGCCCGAGGACGCGGACATCGAGATCCGCCCCGAGGACATCGAGATGCAGGTCTATCGCGCCAGCGGCGCCGGCGGCCAGCACGTCAATAAGACCTCCTCCGCCGTCCGCCTGATCCATAAGCCCACGGGCGTGGTGGTAGCCAGCCAGCAAGAGCGCAGCCAGTTCCAGAACAAGGACAACTGTATGAAGATGCTGCGGGCCAAGCTGGTGGAGCTGCAGATGCAGGAGAAGGCGGAGAAGATCTCCGACCTGAAGGGCGTTCAGCTGAAGATCGAGTGGGGCAGCCAGATCCGCTCCTACGTCTTTATGCCCTATCAGCTGGTGAAAGACAACCGCACTGCCTATGAGACCAGCAATATCAACTCCGTTATGGACGGCGACCTGGACGGCTTTATCAACGCCTACCTCACCTGCGAGGCCACTGGCAACTGGGCCACCAAATAAACGAGCAAGACAAAACACCCCCCTGCGCTGTGCGCCGGGGGGTGTTTTTACGTCCAGATGCGGGCAAACGGGGCCGCACCCCGCCGGAACAGAAAACACTGTCCTCGTCCCATGATCTCCCTAAGGTGCATCCCTTTGTACAATTCCGGCGGGATGCGCGGGAGAGGTGAGGGGGCGGGCTTTAGAATGCGGTCCGATCCCCCATCGGGCATCAGATCAAAGGAGGGATCTTCTATGACCAAAACCACGAACTATCAGCTGAACCAATGGGGCGAGAACGACTACGTCAAACGCGCCGACTTCAACGCCGACAACCAGAAGATCGACGCGGCCATCAAGGGCGCGATCCCATCGGGATGTATCCTGCTGTGGAGCGGCTCGGCCGCTTCTAT
Source organism: uncultured Oscillospiraceae bacterium (assembly GCA_934659475.1). Lineage (GTDB taxonomy): Bacteria > Bacillota > Clostridia > Oscillospirales > Oscillospiraceae > Lawsonibacter. The sequence continues at coordinate 452 of CAKUHX010000083.1, read as the reverse complement.
TCCCACGGGGTTCGTTTTATGTAACGGCTCTAACAGCACCCCCGATCTGCGGGGACGTTTTATCGTGGGTGCCGGGAACAGCGACTACGCCGTGGGGGCTAAGGGCGGCACAGCTTCGGAGGAACTGATCGGCCTATGCGACGGCAGCACCTACCCCAAGCGTTATGCCCACGCCGATGCGGTCCACGACAACCGCCCGCCTTACTACGCCCTATGTTATATCATGAAGGTGTAAGGACAGGCGGAAAACATTGACTTTTCCGTCGGATCTGGTAAAATAAGGGCAAGGCGCTGCACGAACGGCAGGCGGTCGGCCACACCACCCGAAAGGGGGTGAGGCTCATGCGGGTTACATTTCATATCGGGCCCTTTACGGTCACGATCATTGTAAAACGCGGAAACCGCCACCCTGGCCGGTGACGGTTTTCATTGTGAAAGCTGATTAACCAACA
>CAKUHX010000082.1 GCA_934659475.1 uncultured Oscillospiraceae bacterium | reverse complement strand
GCTCTGGGTAGCACTGCCGCCCCACCCTGTCAAGGGCTGCGCAAGTCTCAAAAAGACCCTTGACAGGGTGGAACGTCTGTGCTATCATGACGGTGCCGGGCCTGCGCAAAGCGCAGTTCCCGCCCCCCTTGGCACTTCATTGTGCCCGGCGTGTGTGCGCCGTCCATAAGGGGGGCGATTTTTTATGCCTTGATACGGGTCTCCCCCTACCCCCCGCCCTTCCCCCGCTGGGGGAAGGGTGCGCCGGGCCTGTGCAAAGCTGCGCTTTGCGGCCCCCGCTGCGGCGGGGACGAAAAAAGGGCGTGGGTAACTCCCCACGCCCAAGTCAACAAAACCTTCATTTATTTTGTTGACTTGATGGGATCCTTGAAACTGTCCCCTCCGGGACCTCCCTTCCGTTTGAGAACAACTTTTTAAGTCAGTATACAGCCCCCGGCAGAACAAGTCAACAAAACAAAGCTGAATATGCCGATGCTGCCCCAGTGGTTCGATGGTACAGAGAAACAAATTGTAAGAAAAAGTTCCTTGAGTTTTTGCGAAAGGCTGATATAATCTCTCGTAGATACCACGCAAAATTCCACAAGGAGGAATATCCCAATGAAAAAGCGATTTTTGTCACTGATCCTTTCCATGGTCTTGTGCCTGGGTCTGTTTGCCCCGGCTATGGCGGCGGAGAAAACCTTCAGCGACGTGCCGAAGACCCACTGGGCCTATCAGGCCGTGGGCGCGATGGTGGACAAGGGGCTGTTTTCCGGTACCTCGGAAACGACCTTCAGCCCCGGCAAAACCATGACCCGGTCCATGCTGGTGCAGGTGCTCTACCGATATGCCGGCTCCCCTGAGGTCACCGGTACCGTGGCCGCCAAAACCGCCTTCAAGGACGTACCGGAGGACGCATACTACGCCAAGGCCCTTGTCTGGGCCAATGAGAATCACCTCCTCCCCGCCTGGTTCCAATATAACGACGGAGAATTCTGGAAGGACGTCCGGACGGAGTTCCTGCCAGACCAGGTGATGCCCCGCTTCGACTTCGTCTACATGCTCTACCAGTTTGCCAGACACGTTTTGGGCGCTTCCTTTGACGAGCTGGGCCTTGAGGAGATCATGGGGGTGTCCAAGGGCTTTGACGATCTGGGCTATGAGGGACTTGAAGCTGCGCTGGCCCAGTGCTATCCTGAGTTTGCTCCGACCTATGAGGACATTATGAACACTTACACTCTGATCGCCTGGGCCTACCTCAAGGGCATCGTGAGCGGCGTGGGCGAGCGGAAAATGGCCCCTGCCATGAACGTGAGCCGGGCCCAGGTGGCGGTGATGCTCCAGAAGTTTGATCAGATCTACGGTCAGGGCTCCTCCAGTCAGGGCCCCTCGGAAATGGACTACTATCTGGAGCTGGCCATCGGCCGCGTTGAGCTGGAGGTGGGCGAGTCCTGCGACATTCTGGTGGCCTATACCGGGTACCAGCCCGAGACGCCCACCTATCGGTGCACCTCCAGCGATCCCTCCGTGCTGTCTGTGCAGACGGTGGCCGATGATCAGTGGGAGCTGGTGGGTGTGGCTGCCGGGTCAGTCACAGTCACAGTGACCGACTCCAACGGGAAGAGCGCTTCCGCAAAGCTCACAGTGGTCCCCCGGTCTGTTCAGGAGGAGAGCGAGTTCGCCCAGGAGGTGGTGCGCCTGGTCAATGTGGAGCGCGCCAAAGAGAACCTGCCCGCGCTGAAGTCTGACAACGCCGCCCTGACTGGTGCCGCCCAGCTGCGGGCCGGCGAGATCGTGGAGTCCTTCTCCCACACCCGCCCAAACGGCAGCAGCTGCTTTACGGCCATGAAGGAGGCCGGGATCTCTTACGGCTATGCGGGCGAGAATATCGCCGCCGGCTACGCGACCCCCGCTGCGGTGGTGGAGGGCTGGATGAACTCCTCCGGCCATCGGGCCAATATCCTCTCCCCTAACTTCGATACCATCGGCGTTGGATATATCACCGACAGCCACGGCTATGCCTATTGGGTGCAGATGTTCATGTCCAAACGTTAGAGCTGTATCTCAGATCCTCAACGCCCCCTGCCCCATCGATCAGGCAGGGGGCGTTTCTTTATTCTGTGGAGCCGGGGGCGTGGAAAACGAGAGTTTGGAAGTTTTTAATAAAACAGAGTGCGAGTTTTTGACGATTTTGTCAGTTGACAATTCAGTACTGACCCTCTATTATAAACATTAGATTAAATAACAAACTTTTGCTTAATAAAAGAGGCGATGATATGACCCAGCGGGAGCGGCAGCTGCTGAATTGGATCCAGGAGGACCCTCTGATCTCCCAGCAGGAGCTGGCAGACCGGGCGGGGATCACCCGATCCTCTGTGGCGGTACACATCTCAAACCTGATGCGCAAGGGCTACATTCTGGGCAAGGGGTATTTGGTCAAGGAGCAGGAGTACGTGGTGGGGATCGGCGCGGCCAATGTGGACGTCCACGGCCGGAGCAAGGCCCCTATCAACCTGCGGGACAGTAATCCAGGGCACATGAATGTATCCGCCGGCGGGGTGACCCGCAATGTGTGCGACAACCTGTCCCGTCTGGGCGCGCCGGTGAAGCTGATCACCGCCCTGGGGGACGACATATACGCCCAGCAGATCCGCAGCGAGTGCGCCGCGGCGGGGATCGACCTGAGCCACAGCATGAAGGTGGAGAACCACCCCTCCTCCACCTACATCTCCATTCTGGATGAAAAGGGCGATATGCTGGTGGCCATGAGCGACATGTCTGTCCTGCAGAAGATGAGCGTAGAGTTCTTGGAGACCAAGACCGGGGTGATCAACGGGGCCAAGATCATTACCTGCGACAGCGGCCTTCCGGCGGAGACGCTGCTGGGCATCCTGAACCTGTTTGGAGACCAGCAGCCAGTGTTTATAGACCCAGTCTCCTGCGCCTATGCCGCCAAGATCAAGCCCTTTGTGGACAAGTTCCACACCATCAAGCCTAACCGCATGGAGGCGGAGATCCTCAGCGGTGTGGAGATCCGCAACGATGACGATCTGAAGCGGGCGTGCAGCGTGATGCTGGAGAAGGGCGTGCAGCGGATCTTCGTCAGCCTGGGGGGAGACGGCTGCTTTTACATGGACCAGCAGGGCCGCATGCTCCACCGCAAGCTGAAGCCCCTGGACCAGATGGTCAACGCCACCGGCGGCGGAGACGCCTTTATGGCGGCGGTGATCTACTCCTACCTCCACGACTTCGACATCGACCAGACCCTGGACTATGCCCTGGCGGCGGGTCTGGCGGCCATCTCCCATGAACGTACCATCAACCCCTACATCAGCGTTGACATGCTGGAAAAAATACTGAAGGAGCGCAAATAAAATGGAATTGAACAAGTATCTGAGCATCACCCCCGAGATCGAGAACGCCCTGAAGGAGGGCAAGCCCGTGGTGGCCCTGGAGAGCACCATCCTCAGCCACGGCATGCCCTATCCCGAGAACGTGGAGTTCGCCCACAAGGTAGAGGAAATCGTCCGGGGCGAGGGTGCTGTCCCCGCCACCACCGCCATCATCGGCGGCAAGTTGAAGGTGGGTCTGAGCTCTGACGAGCTGGAGATCATGTGCAAGGCCGACGGCGTAGGCAAGGTCAGCCGCCGGGACGTGGCCGTCTATCTGGCTACCGGCAAGACCGGCGCCACCACCGTGGCCACCACCATGATCATCGCCGCCATGGCCGGCATCAAGGTGTTCGCCACCGGCGGCATCGGCGGCGTGCACCGCGGCGCCCAGGAGACCTTTGACATCTCCGCCGACCTGCAGGAGCTGGCCAAGACCCCTGTAGGCGTGGTGTGCGCCGGGGCCAAGTCCATCCTGGACATCGGCCTGACCCTGGAGTATCTGGAGACCATGGGCGTACCCGTTCTGGGCATGGGCACCGATGACTTCCCCGCCTTCTACTGCCGCAAGAGCGGCTATAAGGTGGACTTCAACGTGGAGAGCCCCGCCATGGCCGCCAATATCCTGCACACCAAGTGGGAGGCCGGCATGGAGGGCGGTGCCGTTCTGGCCAACCCCATCCCCCAGGAGTATGAGTTGGACTTTGACGAGATGGAGGGCGTGATCAACAAGGCTCTGGCCATGGCCAAGGAGCAGGGCATCCACGGCAAGGCCACCACCCCCTTCCTGCTCAGCCACATCAAGGACCTGACCCACGGCGTGGCCTTCGCCTCCAACGTGCAGCTGGCCTATAACAACGCCAGAATGGCCTCTAAGATCGCGGTGGAGCTGACCAAGCTGAAGTAAGCCCTCTCCCCTTCCTGACTTCGGTAAAATAAAGCCACCCCCGGCGGACATTCCGCCGGGGGTGGCTTTATTTGTCATGACCGACCGCACAGCTCCTCTCTCTGTCGGGGGCATGGCAGTCTTTTTCAGGCCCTGTCACCAGCGGCGCAGCCGCTGATAGACCTGCGTCTCGTGGTACAGCCGCTGCGCCAGCTCAGAGCCATAGCTGCCGGGCAGGGCGCGCCATTTCCAGTTAGTGCCCAAGGTGGAGGGCACGTTCATCCGGGCCTCTTCCCCCAGTCCCAGAATGTCCTGCATCTGCATCACGGCGAGGTCGGCGGCGGAGGCCCAGGCGGAGCGGATCATGCCCCAGTGGTAGCCCTCCTGCTCCGTCAGACGGAGGTAGTCCTTGGCAAATTCCACGTCCTTCTGGGGGGCGGAGCGCATCCAGCCCTGAATGGTATCGTTATCATGGGTGCCGGTATACACCACGCAGTGAGGGGTGTAGCAGTGGGGCAGGTAGTCGCTGCCCGTATCCCGGCTGTCAAAGGCGAACTCCAGCACCTTCATGCCGGGATAGCCCGTCTCCCGCAGCAGCTGCCGCACGGAGTCGGTAAGAAAGCCCAGATCCTCCGCGATGATGCCCTTCTGCCCCAGGACCTGATCTACCGCGTGGAAGAAATCGATGCCGGGGCCGGGCCGCCACTGGCCGTTGCGGGCGGTGGTGTCTCCGGCGGGGATGGCGTAGTAGGCATCGAAGCCGCGGAAGTGGTCGATACGAAGGGTGTCGTAAATGCGGAACTGGAAGGCGATGCGGCGCAGCCACCAACGGTAGCCCTCCCCCTTCATCCGCTCCCAGTCGAACAGGGGGTTGCCCCATAGCTGGCCGTCGGCGGAGAAGCCGTCCGGCGGGCAGCCGGCTACGGCGGTGGGCTGCCGGGCCTCGTCCAGCTGGAACTGTTCCGGGTCGGCCCACACATCGGCGCTGTCCCCAGCCACATAGATGGGAAGGTCGCCGATGATGGCGATCCCCTTGCTGTTGGCGTAGCCCTTCAGAGCATACCACTGGCGGAAGAACAGATACTGTACGCATTTCCAGAAGTCCATATCGGCCTTCAGGGCCTGCCGGGCCTGCTCCAGAGCCTCGGGGCGGCGCAGTCTCTCCCCTTCCGGCCACTGGTGCCAGGAGACGCCGCCGTGGCTGTCCTTCAGGGCCATGAATAGGGCGTAGTCCTCAAGCCAGTCGCAGTTTTCCCGGGAAAACTGCTCCACGCCCTCCCGCTCCCGCTCCAGCAGCCGCCCGCAGGCCAGCCGCAGCACAGGATAGCGGGTGCGGTACATCAGTCCGTAGTCCACGCTGGCGGGGTCGCCCCCCCAGTCCAGGGACTGATATTCCTCAGGCCGGAGCAGCCCCTGCCCCGCCAGCTCGTCCAGATCGATGAAGTACGGGTTGCCCGCAAAGGACGAGAAGGACTGATAGGGCGAGTCGCCGTAGCTGGTCTGTCCGATGGGCAGGATCTGCCAGCAGGACTGGCCGCCCGCGGCCAGGAAGTCAACAAATTCGCGGGCTGTCTGGCCCATGGTACCGATCCCATAAGGGGACGGCAGAGAGGATATGTGCATCAGGATCCCCGCTCGTCTCATAGGGAACACCTCTTTCTGTTTGAATTGCTCAGTTCAGTTGGGATACGCTCTCCCCTTCCACCAGCTGGAAGGGCACGAGTTCGTGCCGCGGGGGCGCCTTGCTCTGGGTGATGGCCTCCAGAAGCAGATCCACGCCCCGCTGGGCGAAGCTGCCCGCATCCTGTTTGATGGTGGTCAGACGGGGCACAGAGTAGCTCGCCATAGGGATCCCGTCGTACCCTACCACGGAGATGTCCTCTGGCACCCGCTTGCCCAGATCCTTCAGAGCGCGGATACAGCCGATGGCCATCACATCGCTGACCGCGAATATGGCGGTCAAGTCGGGGAAACGGGCCAGCAGGCGGCCGGTGGCCACATAGGCGCTGTCCATAGAATAGCGGCACCGTTCGCACTGTACCGCTTCATCGAATGGGATCTCGTGCCGACGGAAGCTGCGCCAGCAGCCCAGCATACGCTGATAGCCGATCTGAGAGCAGCTGAGATTGCCGCCCAGAAGGCCGATATTCCGGTGCCCGCGGCGGATCAGATATTCCACCGCCTGCTCCGCGGCCGCCTCGTCGTCGGTGGTCAGGGAGGACAGGTTGGCAAAGCCCAGATCCTCGGCCGTGTTGGTCAAAAGGACGCAGGGTACGCGGATCTCGTGAAAGCCCTTACGGAACAGCTCCAGGTCGCCGCCCAGGAAGAAAATGCCCAGGGGCTTGCGCTCGCGGCAGAGCTGGCTCGCATAGGCCACCTCGTTGGCCTCTTCGTCCAGGTAATAGACGGAGGCGTCGCGGTCGCTGTCCCGCAGCAGGCTCTGGATACGCTCCAGAATGTCGGCGAACAGCATGTTGTAGGTGCCTTTGACGATGACAGCAATGCTGGTCGCGGTCTGCTGTTTTAAGTGCTTTGCGTTGTTGTTGGGGCGAAAACCGCACTCCTGAATGACCGCAAGGACCTTTTGCCGCGTCTCCTCCCGCACATCCGGGTGGTTGTTCAGCACGCGGGAGACTGTAGCTACGCCGCAGCCGGAGAGCTGGGCAATATCTTTGATGGTCATATCCGGCACCTCTCCCCTTTTTCGCGGCTTCCGACCAGCCACCGCAGCTCCGGCGGGGGGCTGAAAGATCAAAAGCGCTGTAAGATGTCTGCCGCTATTTTATCCCTTAACGGCGCCGGCCGCGACCCCTTTGATGATGTGCTTTTGGCACAGAAGGTAGAAAATGATGACCGGCAGGATGCCCAGCATGATCAGGGCCATGGTGGCACCCATATCAACGGTGCCGTAGCTGCCCTTCAGGTACTGGATGTGGATGGGGATCGTCATATACAGGTTGCGGTCCAGTACCAGATACGGCAGCAGGAAGTCGT
>CAKUHX010000081.1 GCA_934659475.1 uncultured Oscillospiraceae bacterium | reverse complement strand
GGTTCCATGTGGCCCATCTGAACACCAACCATGGCAAGATGTCCAAATCCAAGGGCGAGTTCCTCACCGTCTCCCTGCTGGAGGAGAAGGGCTATGACCCGCTGGCCTACCGGTTCTTCTGCCTGCAGAGCCACTACCGCAAGGCCCTGGTGTTCACCTGGGAGAACCTGGACAACGCCGCCGCCGCCTTCAACAAGCTGATCGCCAAGATCGCCGCCCTGAAGCCCGGCGAGGGCGAGGTGGATCAGGCCGTGCTTGCGGAGTATAAGGAGAAGTTCGACCGGCAGCTGGGCAACGACCTGAACACCTCCATGGGCGTGACCGCCCTGTACGATGCGCTGAAGGCCAAGACCAGCGACGCCACCAAGCTGGCCATCCTGGACAGCTACGACCAGGTGCTCAGCCTGTCTCTGCTGGAGAAGGCCGGCAAGGTACGACAGGAGCAGGCCAAGGCCAAGACTACGGCTGCCGTGGGCTGCACCGTGACCGGCGAGGGCGACCCCGCCGTCGACGCGCTGGTGATGCAGCGGTATGCGGCCAAGAAGGCCAAGAACTTTGCCGAGGCCGACCGCATCCGCGACGAGCTGAAGCAGCAGGGCGTGGAGATCACCGACGTGCCCGGCGGCGCGGTGTGGAAGCGCGTCTGACCGCCGCCGCACCCGCATAGGGGTGAACAGGCGCGGAGCGCCGATCAGAAATGAGAACGGCCCGTCCCCCGGAGGTCCTCCGGGGGGCGGGCTTCCCTGTTCCATATCGCTGTCCGGGCGGCCTTTTTCCGGAGGGGACTTTCCTTCGCCGGAGGAATGTGGTACAATAAACAGACTTCCGCGGCAGTCTGGCCGCGGCAGGAAGGGAGGCGGCGGCCATGAAAGAGCGGCAGTCCCCGCCGGACAGGGCGGACGGGAGCAAGCTGCCCTTCGGCGAGGTGCTGGACAACATCGACGTGGGGATCGTGGTGTACGACCGGGACGGGAACTTCGTCTTTGTCAACCGGGTGATGATCAACTGGCGCAACATTCCCCGAAACGAATATCTGAAGATGAACGTGCGGGACTTCTACGGCTTTATCGACGTGTGCGTCTACGACCTGGTGCAGCAGAAGAAGCAGACGGTCAGCCGCCTGCAGTATTACCAGGACTGCCAGAAGCCCAACGGCCCCACCCGTATGCGCATCGTCACCGGAACGCCGCTGTTCGACGGCTCCGGCAGCATCAAGTATGTCATCACCATGCTGCAGGACGTGCAGGATTTTCAGGACCTGTATAAGACCCTGCTGAAGCAGACCAACATTCTTTATGAAGGCGCGGGCAAGCCCAAGCTGGCCCCGCCGGCCCATCCGGACAGCATCGTGGCCGAGAGTCAGGAGCTGAAGCAGGTGTTCGCCATTGCCGACAGCGTGGCCCCGCTGGACTCCAGCGTGCTCATCTGCGGGGAGTCGGGCAGCGGCAAGGAGGTCTTTGCCCGCTATATCCACGAGCACAGCGGCCGCCGGGACAAGCCCATGATCACGGTGAACTGTGCCGCCTTCTCTGAGAGCCTGATCGAGTCGGAGCTGTTCGGCTATGAAAAGGGCAGCTTTACCGGCGCCAATAAAGAGGGCAAGGTGGGTCTGATCCAGGCCGCGGACGGGGGCACCCTGTTTCTGGACGAGGTGAACTCCCTGCCCATGAGCATGCAGGGCAAGATCCTGCGGGTGATCGAGGAAAAGAGTGTGCAGCGGGTGGGGGCCATCCACGCGAAGAAGGTGGACTTCCGCCTGATCGCCGCCACCAATCAGGACCTGCACCGGCTGGTGGACAAGGGGGAGTTCCGCCGGGACCTGTATTACCGGCTGAACGTGCTGCCCCTGACCATCCCGCCCATCCGCCGGCGGCGGGACGACATCGTCCCCCTGTGCCTGTACTTTCTGGATCATTTCTGCAAGAAGTACAACCTGAAGAAGAAGTTTTCTCAGTCGGTGCTCCGGCAGGTGCGGGAGTACAGCTGGCCCGGCAACGTGCGGGAGATCCGCAACTTTGTGGAGCGGGTGGTGGTCATGACGCCCTATACCACCACCGAGATCAGCAGCATCCCCGAGGGGCTGCTGTTTGACGAGGGCACCGGAGAGGAGGAGCACGAGCCCCGCCGGGAGCGGCAGGGGCGGGAGCGCTCCGCCCCCATCGGGGAGGAGGCCGTGACCGAGGCGCTGAGGCTCTTCGATGGCAACCGCACCAAGGCGGCGGACTACTTGGGTATATCCAGGCGGTATCTGCAATACAAGATCCGGGAATATGGCCTTCCCGCCCGCTACACCAGGGAGCCATAGACCTGCGGAGAAAAAACATCAGACATCTGTACAAAAGACCCGCCCCGGAGGCAAAACCGGGGCGGGTTTTTGTGCATGGATACGATCCGTGAAAAAACCACAAAAATTTTTTCTTTTTTGAAGGAAATCAGAAAAGAAAATCGTATATAGAGATAGAACAAAGCGGCGGGCGCGGCCCGCAGCAAGGAGGATGCCCATGACTCTGCGAGAGCGGACCCAGCAGCGGGAGGTACAGACCCTGTCCCCCATGGCATGCCTGTCCCAAAATACCAGGGGGCGGCAGCGGCCGGAGGAGGAGTGCCCCATCCGCACCCCCTTTCAGCGGGACATCGACCGCATCGTCTACTGCAACGCTTTCCGGAGGCTGAAGCACAAGACCCAGGTGTTCCTTCAGCCGGAGGGGGACCACTACCGCACCCGCATGACCCACACCCTGGAGGTCACCCGTATCGCCCGCACCATCGCCCGGGGCCTGTCCCTGAACGAGGACCTTACTGAGGCCATCGCCCTGGGCCACGACCTGGGGCACACCCCCTTTGGACATGCGGGAGAGCGGCTGCTGAACGAGATCATGCCCGGGGGCTTTGCCCACTATAAGCAGTCCCTGCGGGTGGTGGAGCGGCTGGAGAAGAACGGCGAGGGGCTGAATCTGACCTGGGAGGTGCGCAACGGGATCGTCTGCCACACCAAGGGCCCCCAGGCCCAGACTCTGGAGGGGCAGGCGGTGCGCCTGGCCGACCTGATCGCCTATATCAACCACGACATCCAGGACGCCCTGCGGGGGGGCGTCATCTACCCCATGGACATCCCGCTGGAGGCGTCTGAGGTGCTGGGCTACACCCACTCTGAGCGGATCGCCGCTCTGGTGACCGACGCCATTGAGACCAGCGCGGGGCAGGACCACATCTGCCAGTCCCCGGAGAAGGAGCAGGCCCTGATGCTGCTGAAGGACTTTATGTTCGACAGCGTGTATACCAACCCCATGTGCAAGGGGGAGGAGGGCAAAGCACAGGAGATGCTGCGCATGATGTTCGAGCATTACCGCCGGGACCCCGATGCCCTGCCCACTGACTTTCAAGACATCCGGGCGGCGGAGGGGGACGACCGCGCCATCTGCGACTACATCGCCGGCATGACGGATGTATTTGCCGTTGAGAAGTTTAAGGAACTGTTCCTGCCCATGAACTGGACGGTGAAGTAGAAGCGGCGTTTTTCTGTCCGGCCCGATGAGGGCATCGGGCCCTACATGATGTGTTGAGCGGATGCTGTGCAGCACCAATAACTGGACGGTGAAGGAAACAGCAGTCCACAGGCAATGTGGTTTGGAGAGAGATTGTCATTGCGAGCCAGTGTGCACACTGGCGTGGCAATCCGTTTTCCGATCCACTCGGATACGGATTCCCACGGCAGTGACAAATGTTGGCTGAACTGAGCAATATGGATCAAAAAGAGGATAAATTCCCCAAAACCGGCTAAAAAAGAGAAAGGAGGGGGCGCCTTGGCCATTCCGGAGCAATTTATCGAGGAGCTGATGGCCCGCACGGATATCGTGGATCTGGTCTCGGAATATGTGCGGCTGAACAAAAAGGGGAACAGCTACTGGGGCCTGTGCCCCTTCCACGGGGAGAAGACCCCGTCTTTCCATGTGGTGCCAGACCGGCAGATCTACAAGTGCTTCGGCTGCGGCAAGGGCGGCGGGGCCATCAACTTCATCATGGAGCTGGAGAACCTGCCCTACCGTGATGCGGTGGCCGTGCTGGCTAAGCGGGCGGGCATGGCCATGCCGGAGGACTCCTTTTCTCCCGGGGCCGCCGAGCGGCGGAAAAAGCTGCTGGAGATCAACCGGCAGGCCGCCCGCACCTTCCACAAATGGCTCAACGCCCCGGAGGGGACTGCCGGACTGGCTTACCTGCAGAAGCGGGGCCTGTCCCGGGGCACCATCACCCGGTTCGGTCTGGGCTTTGCTCCAGAGGGATGGGACAACCTGATCCGGGAGCTGGGCCGGCAGGGCTACGACAAGCGGGACCTGCTGGACGCCGGTCTGGCGGTGAACAACAAGGACGGCCGGATCTATGACCGCTTCCGCAACCGGGTGATGTTCCCCATCATCGACGTGCGGGGAGAGGTGATCGGCTTCGGCGGCCGGGTGATGGACGACTCCCAGCCCAAATATCTGAACTCCCCTGATACCCCGGTGTACAACAAGAGCCGGAATATGTTCGCCCTGAACATCGCCAAGGGCAGCAAGGCGGGGCGGGCCATCCTCACCGAGGGCTACATGGACACCATCGCCCTGCACCAGGGGGGCTTTGACAACGCCGTGGCCTCTCTGGGCACATCCCTCACGGCGGAGCACGCCCAGCTGCTTTCCCGGTATTTTAAGGAGGTCGTCATCTCCTACGACGGGGACGGCGCCGGTGTGGCCGCCGCCCAGCGGGCGATCCCCCTGCTGGAGAAGGCGGGGCTGAAGGTGAGCGTGTTGAAGGTCACCGGGGCCAAGGATCCCGATGAGTTCATCAAAGCCTACGGCCGGGATGCCTTTGCCCGCCTGCTGGATCAGAGTGAGAACCAGGTGGACTACCGCCTGGACCAGCTGAAGCAGAAATTCAATATAGAGGACGACACCCAGAAGGTGGCCTTCCTGCAGGAGGCCGCCCGCATGCTGGCCACCCTGCCCAGCGCGGTGGAGCGGGAGATCTACGGCGGCCACGCCGCCCAGATGGCGGGGGTGTCCGCCGAGGCGGTGTCGCTGGAGATCAAAAAGGCCTTGCGCCAGCGCCTGCGGAAAGAGGAGAAGCAGCAGGAGCGCCGGGACCTGACCCCCGCCGCCCAGCTCCAGCCCCGGGCCCGCACCCTGCGGTATGAGAATATGCGCTCTGCCCGGGCGGAGGAGGGGGTGCTGCGGCTGCTGATGATGGACCCCGCCCTTTTGGCGGATATGGGGGACCTGAAGGGGGAGGAGTTCTCTTCCCCGCTGCTGGGGCGGGTATTCGACCTGCTGACGGGCCGGATCCGCAGCGGCCTGTCCCCTGGCCTTGCCGCCCTGGCGGGCAGCCTGGAGCCGGAGGAGATGGACCATCTGGCCTATGTGGCCGGGCAGCCTGAGGACATTTCCAACGGCCAGCGGGCCGCGGCGGACTACATAGCGGTCATCCGGGACGAGGGGCTGCGCCGCCGGGCCGCCGACGGGGATGACCTGCTGCTGGCGGCACAACAGAGATTGTTAAAGAAAAAAGCATATATGGAGGAGAATACATGAGCGTCAAAAAGACCGGAACGGGATACACCATCACCGAGGAGCAGAAGAACAAGGCGGACAAGCAGATCCTGGCCCGCATGGAGGCGGGCAAGGGCGAGATCATGAAGCTGGTGGAGGGCGTCCCCGGGTCTGAAAAGCTGACCGAGCTGATCGAGCGGGGCAAGAAGAAGGGCAGCCTGTCCTCCTCCGAACTGCTGGACGTGCTGGAGAGCCTGGATCTGGGCTCCGAGCAGATGGATAAGATCTACGACACTCTGGAAAATCTGGGCATCGACACCGCGGGGGAGGACTATATCCCCGAGATCACCGAGGGGACCGAGCCCTCGCTGGAGGCTATCGAGGAGATCCCCGAGGAGGAAGTGGTGGATCCCAACGCCATGGCGGACTCCTTCGGCACTGACGACCCCGTGCGTATGTATCTGAAGGAGATCGGCAAGGTGAACCTGCTGACCTCCGAGGAGGAGATCGCCCTGGCCCAGAAGATGGACGCGGGCAACGCCGCCAAAGAGCAGCTGGAGGAGCTGGAGAAGGCCGGGGAGGAGATCCCGGAGGAGACCCGCACTGAGCTGAACAAGCTGATCAAGGAGGGGGAGAAGGCCAAGCAGAAGCTGGCCGAGGCCAACCTGCGTCTGGTGGTGTCCATCGCCAAGCGGTATGTGGGCCGCGGGATGCAGTTCCTGGACCTGATCCAGGAGGGCAACCTGGGCCTGATCAAGGCGGTGGAGAAGTTCGACTACACCAAGGGCTACAAGTTCTCCACCTATGCCACCTGGTGGATCCGTCAGGCCATCACCCGGGCCATCGCCGACCAGGCCCGCACCATCCGCATCCCCGTCCATATGGTGGAGACCATCAACAAGGTCATCCGCGTGTCCCGCCAGCTGCTGCAGGAGCTGGGCCACGACCCCACCCCCGAGGAGATCGCCGCCGAGATGAACATGCCCGCAGAGCGGGTGCGGGAGATCCTGAAGATCGCCCAGGAGCCCGTCAGCCTTGAGACCCCCATCGGCGAGGAGGAGGACAGCCATCTGGGCGACTTCATCCCCGACGAGGACGCCTCCGAGCCCGCCGAGGCCGCCAGCTTCACCCTGCTGAAGGAGCAGCTGGTGGAGGTGCTGTCCACCCTGACCCCCCGGGAGGAGAAGGTGCTGAAGCTGCGCTTCGGCATCGAGGACGGCCGCACCCGCACCCTTGAGGAGGTGGGCAAGGAGTTCAACGTGACCCGTGAGCGCATCCGCCAGATCGAGGCCAAGGCCCTCAGAAAGCTGCGCCATCCCAGCCGCAGCAAAAAGTTGAAGGATTTCTTGAACTAAAGAGAAAACAGACTGCTTTTGACGTATTGCGGCGCAGCTTTGGGGCCCCCGCGCAGGCCCAGCGAAGCGGGCTGCGTGGGGGAGAGGAGATGCAGCGCAGGGAGAGAGCTTTCGCCACAGGCGGAAGCGAAGGATCCGGAGCTTGCATCGACGACGTGCCACCCCAGCCGCAGCAAAAAGTTGAAGGATCTCTTGAACAAAAGAGAAAACAGACTGCTTTTGGTGTATTGCGGCGCAGCTTTGGGGTCCCCGCGCAGGCCCGGCAAAGCGGGGGGCGGCCCTGTCCCGGCAAGGGCAGAGCCCTTGCCCTGCGTTCTGTGTTCTGCACGCAGCAGCCCCCGCACAGATTTTTCTGTGCGGGGGCCTGTTTTATTCCTGCAAGGTATATCCCGGGAAAAATTCCTCCACAAAGTCCACATTGTCCACCTGGAAGG